>VGLT01000007.1 GCA_016866635.1 Candidatus Uhrbacteria bacterium | reverse complement strand
AACCTCATCCGGACGAATCTCTGGAAATGGGAGGTGTTCCTTAAAGCCGATGGACAGGTTGCCGTGGCTATCGATGTGTGCATCAGAAATGCCGCGGAAGTCGCGAATACGCGGGAACGTCGTGTGAATCAAACGCGTGAGAAAATCCCACATCCGCTGTCCGCGTAAGGTGACGCGCATCCCGACCACCATCCCCTCACGAATTTTGAAACTCGCAATGGATTTCTTCGCTTTGGTCTTGACCGGCTTTTGACCGGTGATGCGTTGAAGCGTTTGCTCAACCGTATCCAACACCTTGGCGTCCTTGATGCCCTGTGACAATCCCACAGACAGGACAACCTGTCGCACCTTTGGGACGGCCATGCTGTTCTTGACACCCAACTCTTTTTGTAAGCGTGGGGCGATCTCTTTGAGATACTGTTCTTTCACGTTCATCATAGGATTAGGCGTTGGTTTCCGTTCGACGGACATTAGATACGTGGATGGGCATGGGAAATTCGATCACTTGTCCCGCCTCTTCCTTGCGGCGACTTTTTAAGTGGCGCTTGGTCACATTGACCCCCTCGACCACGACACGCTTCAATTTCGGAAAGGTTTGCAACACCTTGCCGATCTTTCCTTTATCTTTTCCGGTGGTGACCATCACCATGTCTCCGGTTTTCACAAAAAGTAGCTTCATAACGTTGGATAGGACCTAGAGGACCTCTGGAGCTAAGGAGATGATTTTCAAAAATCCGCGGCTGCGCAACTCACGCGCCACCGGTCCAAAGATACGCGTCCCTTTTGGTTCTTTGGATTTTGGATCAATGATCACCCCCGCATTATCATCAAAACGAATATACGTTCCATCTGGACGGCGTGTTTCCTTATGGGTGCGAACGAGCACGACATGCACAATATCGGACTTTTTTACCACCCCATGTGGAACAGCTTCTTTCACGACACACGTCACCACATCCGCAAGCATGCCGTAGCGTTTTTTGTAGCCTCCTTGGACGTGAATACACTGGAGCAATTTTGCGCCCGTGTTATCCGCGACTTTGAGCATTGATCGATGTTGCACCATATAATTAGGAAGAGGCTTTCTTAACCGTCGCCGTATAACGCCAGCGTTTGTCGCGGCTGAGTGGTCGACATTCTTCAAATTCAACCACATCACCAACATTGGCTTGCGCCGCTGGATCGTGAATCTTGAATTTCTTGGACACGGTGAAGTATTTGCCGTACTTGGGGTGCGCGACCTGTCGGTCAACGCGAACCACCGCCGTCGACTTCATTTTTGTGGAGACGACGACACCTTCAAAGCGTCGATGTGTGGAAGTTGATTTCATAGAGGATTAGGAGAGTTGTTGAAGCGTGGTTTCGATACGAGCCAAATCTTTGCGTGCTTCACGCGTTTTAGCGAGCGCCTTGTTTTGACGCATGGCGAGTTGGAATCGCCCGTCCCGTATGCTCGCGCGTAGTTCCGCGGCCATACGTTGTAACTCGGCGACAGATTTGGTTTTGAGTTCTTTCATCGTCATAGGGATTACGCTTGATGAATAAACTTACACACCGTCGCCAGTTTATAGGCCGCGCTCTCCAGGGCTTTTTTTGCCTCATCAAATGGAATGCCGTCCATTTCAAAGAGCACGGTCCCCGGTCGCACCACGGCCACATAATGATCCACCGCACCTTTTCCGGCACCCATGGGGGTTTCATTTCCCTTTTTGGTAATCGGTTTATCCGGAAAAATACGGATCCAAATCTTGCCACCCTTTTTAATATAGCGAGTGAGTACGCGACGTGCGGCTTCAATCTGTTGGCTTGTCATCCATGCGGGAGTCACCGCTTTCAATCCATACGAACCAAATGCCAACTCAACCTTATCGGAAGCGATACGGATATTGCGGCCACGACCTTTGTGCCACTTACGATGTTTTACTTTCTTTGGAGTAAGCATAGGAGTTCAGTTAGACAGCTTGTGGGGCACGCGCTGAACGACGACCGTCGCGCTCGCCCATGCGACCTGCGCGCGCTGGGGTGGTTGGTTGATATTGCGACAAACGATCTTGCTCAAACACATCACCACGATAAATCCAGACCTTTACCCCAACAGAACCGGCAATGGTGTGCGCAAAGGATTGTGCGTAATCAATATCCGCGCGCAAGTTGGTGAGAGGAATTTTTCCCCATCCCAACCACTCACGACGAGCGATTTCTGCGCCATTCAAACGGCCAGACACAGCGATTTTCACACCAAGTGCACCGGCTTTTTTGACACGCTCGATCGTCATCTTGAGCACACGACGGAACGGCATGCGGCGTTCAAGTTCTTGGATCACTCCCTGACACACCAAGTTTGCTTCCAAGGATGGTCGTGCCACTTCCTGCACAGACACGTTCATCTGCATGGTCTTGGACTTGGCTGGAAAAAATTTCTTCATCAACTTCTTTTTCAAATCTTCGATCCCCGTTCCGGAGCGACCAATCACTAATCCTGGTTTCGCCGTGCGGATCACGATGGACAAAGCACCGCGTGAACGTTCAATTTCTACACGGTTGACGGCGGCTTCTTTCAATTCCTTTTTCAAAAAATCTCGCAGCTCAAGGTCCTGACGGAGCTGAGTGCGGTAGGTCTTTTCACGAGCAAACCAACGCGCCGGCCAGGTCGTGGTCGTTCCGAGACGAAATACAATTGGATGAACTTTGTGTCCCATAGGATTAGCTATTAACTGGCTCAACGTGTTTAGTTTGCTTCTCTGTATCTCTCTTGGTTCTTGGTGTCTTGGATCTTGACTCTTTCACTTTGGATCTTGGTTCTTTCACTTCGCTCTTTGGAGCCAAAATCAAAGAAATGTGGGTTGTGCGCTTACGAATCGGGGCTCCGCGACCAAACGCGCGTGGCTGAAAACGCTTCAGCGTTGGTCCACCATCTGCCACGATAAACTTGACCATCAAATCACCACGTTTGAGTTGAAAATTGTGTTCCGCGTTTGCCATGGCAGAGCGCAGCAATTTGAGAACAGGCTCGGCTGCATCCTTTTTCATGAACTGCAAAAGTGTTTCTGCTCGTTCAGCAGACAAACCACGAATCGCATCGATCACCAAGCGCACTTTGCGAGGTGACATGCGTAACATGCGGAGAGAAGCGTGAATATCCATAGATTATTTTTTGGCTGGAGCCGCTGGTGCTGCCGCTGATCCGCCAGCGGGCGCAGCTGCTGGAGTCTCGAGCGTTTTCTGCATCTTGCCACCATGACGGACAAACTTGCGGGTTGGAGCAAATTCTCCCAGTTTATGACCCACCATGTTCTCGACCACAAATACAGGCATGTGCACACGGCCATTGTGAACACCAAACGTCATCCCCACCATTTCTGGCGTGATCGTGGAAGCGCGTGACCATGTTTTGATGATGGTTTTGCTCCCTGCACCAAGCTTCTGCACTTTTGCGAGCAGTTTGGCATCGGTAAAGGGGCCCTTTTTAAGACTTCGAGACATAGAGGTTTAGAGAGGTTTGCCGTGACGGCGCGTTAAGATGTGACGATCAGAGGATTGCTGTTTGCGACGCGTCTTCACACCAAGCGCGTGCTTGCCCCATTTGGTCTTTGCATACTTCATTCCAATAGGATGTTTTCCTTCACCTCCACCGTGTGGGTGATCAACTGGGTTCATCACCTTTCCACGTACGGTTGGACGAATACCGCGATGACGCATACGACCGGCTTTCCCCCAACGCACGAGATGCCAGTCTGGGTTCGAGACGGTCCCGATGGTCGCCATACATCCGCGAGGCACACGGCGCACTTCACCGGATGGCAAACGCAGAGTCGCCATATCGCCTTCGATGGCCATAAATTCAATCGATACACCCGCTCCACGCGCCAACTGCGCCCCTTTGCCTGGGGTTAACTCAACCGCGTGGATAAACGTACCGACCGGAATTTTTCCTAGCGGCAAACGGTTGCCCACGGAAATTTCTGCTTCTGTTTGTGAAGACATCACCGTGTCGCCTACCTTTAATCCATCCGGCATCAACATGTAACTCTTCACTCCATCTTTATAAATCAACATGCCGATACGCGCACCGCGATTTGGATCGTATTCAATCGAGTCAACCTTGGCAGGAATGTCGTATCGCGCACGGATAAAATCCACTTCACGCAAAAACTTTTTGTGTCCCCCGCCTTGATGACGCACGGTGATCTTACCCTTGGTGCGTCCGGCATATTCCTTGCGAATGGTAATCAAGCTCTTCTCCGGCGTTGTACGCGTGATATCAGAAAAATCCTGCACCGAGGAGAGTCGGCGCCCTTTGGTCACGGGACGGTATTGTTTAATAGGCATAGGAGGAGAGATTAGACACCTTCGTACAAATCAATTTTTTGGCCTTTCTTCAATGTGACAAGTGCCTTTTTCCAGGTCTGTCGTGCTCCCGCGCGGCGACCGCGATACACCGGTTTCCCCGCATGACGAATGGTGCGGATCCCGACCACATGCACCTTGTACAAAGACTCCACGGCTTTTTTGATCGCGATTTTTTCGGCATCTACTCGCACATCAAACACATAGGTGCCCGCTTCAGTCAGGCGCGCCGCTTTTTCACTGACATGCGGACGACGCAAAACATGAAACGCACGATCAGCCGTTCCTGTTGGTTTCAGAAGCACCGCTCCATCCGTATTCGTGGTCTTTTTCACGGCTTCTAACTCTTTGGACATGACCTCTTCCTGCTTTTTTGAAGCAGGGGCATTGGTCTTTTTGCGAAATCGATCAAAAAAAGCCATAGGATTATGCGTAAATCTTTTCAAACGCCGGAACCGCATCTTTCAAGAATACGATCGAGCGATACTGCAAGACATCAAGAATATTGAGTGAGCCCGCCGTCACCAATTTCACGTGAGGCAGGTTGTACGTCATGCGGGCCAACAGCGGACTGGATCCTGCTGACACGAGCAAGGTCGTCTTTCCCACAGGTAATTGCTTGATGGTTTTGGCTAATACTTTTGTCTTGGCTGGTTCTGTGGCAATCGATTCCAATGCACACACCTGTTTCCCTGCGAGCTTATCGGACAATGCCATGAACAACGCCTTCTGCTTTGTTTTCTTGTTGATCTTTTGTGAAAAATTGCGTTCGCGATTTGGACCAAACACGATTCCACCACCCACCCACTGCGGGGAACGGATCGAGCCTTGACGCGCGCGGCCTGTGCCCTTTTGCTTCCATGGCTTTTTTCCACCACCGCGCACTTCTCCACGTGTCTTGGTTGAGGCAACCGTACGGCGCGCATTGTTACGCTGAGCCACCACGACCTCGTGCACCAAGTGTGCATCTGCTTTCACACCAAAAATCGCGTCCGAGAGGTTCATCTCGCCCACGTGTTTGCCTTCTTGATTGTAAATGGAAATAGTTGGCATATCGTTTAGACGGTCACAATTTCAAGAATGGCATTGCGTGCTCCTGGAACCGCGCCTTTTAAGGCGATAATTCCACCGTCACGCACTTCCACAATTTTCAAATTTTTAACCGTCACGCGCTCATCACCCATGTGACCTGCCATGCGGCGGCCTTTTAAGACGTGCTGCACTCCACCGGCTCCGATCGAACCTGGCATACGCGTCTGGTCCTTGTGACCATGAGACGTTGGATGTCCATGAAAGTGATGACGTTTGACCACACCCTGAAATCCTTTTCCTTTTGATGTTCCGGAAACATGAACCATCTCCCCTGGCTGAAAACTCGTAGCCTCGATGACATCTCCACGCTTTTGCGCGAGCTCACCCTCCACACGAAACTCACGCAAATGACGGAGGAGTGACAAATCCTTTAAGTGACCGGCTTCTGGCTTGGACAATTTCTTGGCTGGCATAAATCCAACCTGGACGGCCACATAGCCGTCTGTTTCGTCTGTCTTGACTTGCGTCACGACACACGGACCTGCCTGCACGAGCGTCACCGGAACGATGGTTCCATCCGGTTGATACACTTGCGACATCTCGAGTTTTTTTCCGAGAATGAATTTCATAATGAGTTTCGGATTGGTCGCTGAATAGATCTGGCTTGCCCCGTGCTACGGGGTTTGAAAAACCAGAAGGCTTGCGACGAAATATGCATCGTCAACCTTCTGGCTTCTGAGCGAGCGGAACATCTGAACAAAAGCGTAAGGAGGTTATGTCATGACACATCATTCGCTAATGATGGTTTGTCCAAACATTCGTGACAGCCGAGTGGACGACAACTTACTCCTGAAAATGAAATGAACCAACGGTCTACATCTTAATTTCCACATCCACACCCGCGGGAAGATTCAAAGACGTGAGTGCGTCGATGGTCTTTGGGTTTGGGTCGAGGATGTCCACAATGCGCTTGTGAATACGCATTTCAAACTGTTCGCGCGCATTCTTGTGAACAAACGTCGAACGGTTGACGGTCCATTTCTTTTTCTCCGTTGGGAGAGGAACGGGACCAACCACTTTTACTCCTGTGCGTTCTGCGGTTTCAAGAATGGTACGCGTTGCTTGATCAATGATTTTATGATCATACGCACGGATCTTGATACGGACGCGGTGGGAGGAAGTTACCTCTTTTGAAGTGGCACTTTTTCCGCCGGAGACGGATCCGCCTTTGGCGGAGGTTTTTATGTCAGTGGACATGTGTGTCGTGAGAGAGCCATGGCATTCTCCACACGGTCCTCGCCATCACCGAGGTGACGGCGAGAGACTGTGGAGAAACTCTCTCGTAATAATAATTTATTTTATGATCTTCGTTACCACACCGGCACCAACGGTCTTACCACCTTCACGGATGGCGAAGCGCATCTTCTCTTCCATGGCAACGGGGGTGATCAGTGTGACGTTCATTTTGACCGTGTCACCTGGCTGCACCATGGCGACCGATTCTGGAAGTTTGACTTCACCGGTCACGTCTGTGGTACGGATGTAGAACTGTGGTTTGTAGCCGGTCACAAATGGCTTGTGGCGACCACCTTCTTCTTTGGTCAGCGCGTACACCTCTGCTTCAAATTCGGTGTGAGGGGTGATGGATCCTGCTTTTGCCAAGACCATGCCGCGTTCGATTTCATCTTTCTTGGTACCACGGAGCAACAAGCCGGCGTTGTCACCAGCCAAACCGGAGTCAAGCTGCTTGTTGAACATTTCAATACCGGTCACAACGGTCTTGCGGGTTTCTCCCAAACCAACGATTTCTACTTCTTCGTTGATCTTGATCTGTCCACGCTCGATACGACCGGTCACGACCGTGCCACGACCTTCAATCGAGAACACGTCTTCGACAGGCATCAAGAATGGCTTGTCCGTTTCACGCACTGGCTCTGGAATAAAATCATCACAAGCCTTAATCAAGTCCAAGATTGGCTTGGCCGCTGCCTCATCCTTTGGATTTTGTAGCGCCTTTAAACCAGAACCGCGGATGATGGGGGTGTTATCACCATCAAATTCGTATTTCTTCAACAAATCGCGGATCTCTTGTTCGACCAAGTCGATCAATTCCACATCCTCGACCATATCAACTTTGTTCAAAAACACGACGATCGCAGGCACACCGACTTGGCGAGCAAGCAAAATGTGCTCACGCGTCTGAGGCATTGGACCATCCGTGGCAGACACAACCAAAATCGCACCATCCATCTGAGCGGCACCCGTAATCATGTTCTTGATGTAGTCCGCGTGACCTGGACAGTCAACGTGAGCATAGTGACGCTTTTCAGATTCGTATTCCGTATGAGCGGTCGCAATGGTGATCCCACGAGCTTTTGATTCTGGAGCCTTGTCCAAATCATCAACGCCCTTGGTCTGAGCCGTCATGCCATGAGCACCCAACACGGACAAAATAGCCGCCGTGGTGGTGGTCTTACCGTGGTCAACGTGGCCAATGGTGCCGATGTTGACGTGTGGTTTTGTACGATTGAATTTGTCTGCCATACGTATGAATGAAGAATAAAATTTTTACGAAATGGATAAATCCACCATTTCTTAGTGCCCAGATGATAACAGAGCCAAGAAAAACGCGCAAGAGATGAGGCCAACGTAATGAGTAATGGGTAATGTGTAATGACAAATATAAAAATTTTGGCTCAGTTGACTAGATATTTGACTCCTCATCCATGGGTTCTAGGTAAAAACGCTCCTCAAGACTCAGCGCATCCTCGATCGCTCCCCTATCTGAATTTGGCGGGATCGACGGAAATGGGACGGATTCTGGCTGCTCATTCTTGATAGGGATGACGGTTGGCTTTTCCTGTAAAGACGCTAATTCTTTTAATATCGATGGCGCATGATCTGAGAGCTTTTCATACTCCTCCAAAGGCATCACAACCATCGGCTCTCGACCAGCCAAATCCGTCACAATGATGGGGAGTTTGCGCTCGCGCGCCACCTCAAAAATACGTTGCCATGACATAGATGGTGGCATCTCATCAGAAAGGGAGAAAATGAGCAAGCTCAGTCATACCATTGGGCCTGTTCATTGTAGAGTTCTGCGTATTTCTTTTTTTGTTTGATCAATTGATCATGGTTGCCATCTTCAACGAGCCTTCCTTCATGAAACACCAGAATTCGTGAGGCGCGACGGACCGTGGAGAAACGATGAGAAATATAAATCAATCCTCTTCCCTTCATGGCATCGTGTAGATGATCAAAGAAAGCGCTTTCTGCTAATGCGTCCATCGCCGAAGTTGGCTCATCAAAACCAATGATACGACCACCGTGCATCAAGGTGCGGGCAATCAATAAACGTTGGGTCTGACCACCGGAAACACGATAGGGCTCGATATCCGGCGGCGCAACCCAATCTCCTAAAAAGGTATTCTCGCCTTGAGGTAATTCCCGGATCATCGTGGTCGCACCCGCAACCTCCACGGCTTCATCAAAGGAAAACGATGTCTCGAGCCACTTTTTCTGTGTGGGACGGCCATATAATATATTATCACGCACAAAATCTTGATACAGTCGCGCGGTCTGGAGCATCAGATGAAATGCGCGGCGCCATTCATGTGGTCGATAGGCATGCAGCGGTTGGCCGTTCACCAAAATCGTTCCTGAGGTTGGACGATCAAGTCCAGACAGCAAGCGGAGAAACGTCGATTTTCCTGCGCCATTCTCACCCACAATCGCTAGGTGTTCGATCTCATCGATTTTGACCGAAACATGTTCAAGAGCAGATTTTGTCGCACCCGTATATCGATACGACACGTCCACAAACTCGATCACTAAGGCATGTTTGGGCAAGGGAAGTCCTTCTTCTTTTTCTATCGGCAAGTGCAATAAATGATAGACGCGCGACAATATGCCTAAATCGGCCGCTAACTTGCTTAAAGAAGAGGAAACGCCATTGAGCGTGTCGCCAAGCAGGCCAAATAAGTTCAATGACACATACAATGTCGCGAGAGCCGTCACATCTTGCATCGCCGCACGTCCTAACCAGATAATCACGAAGGCGTAGACTCCCCCATGAATCAACGCAAGCACCGCACGCTGGGCCGCACTACGCAAACCCGCAGATCGGAAGGTGCGGAGAATATTGTGGTCGGCCTTTTTTACTTTTTGCAAAAAAGAGGAGGAAGCATCCAATAATCGTACCTCTTTAAATTCTTCTCCACTCAAAAAAACATAACGCGAAACATATTCCACTACACGGCCTTCGAGAGAGTTCCAAAAGGCTGTCCAGAGATCGCGATTTGACTCTATGCCAAAACTAATTGCTTGAAGAATGGCATCACCCAAAATGAGCAACGTAACCCACCAAGGTGCGATCGTCGCAAGTCCAAAGGAAGCAAGGAGTTTTAAGGCCGAACGAATAAAATATTCTGTATTGCCTGGCAAACTATTCAGACGCCACAAGTCCTCACGCACAAAATCTAAATCACGACGGATCTCGGGCGCGAGAAGTTGCTCTGGTGGCAACTGCGCGACGTGTTGCAAAATCTGTTCCTGTGCAGCTGTACCGGTGCACTTGGAAAACCAGTCATCAACTTTTGAATACGTAACATCTGCCACCAAACGTCTGACTCCATACGTCGCAATGACGACGATGATAAAAAAAGATGCATGGTCCAACTGTTGATTCGTAATGGCACTAATAAACAGAGCAAAAACATACACCTCTAGGGGTTCAAGGCTCGCCGCAAGAAATAGCGATACAAAACGAAAAAATGCGAGACCACGATTAGCGCGCCACATCATGCCTAAAAAATACCGATAGGCACGCCAACGCGCACGAAACGAAATATGAATATCAGGTTTAGGAGAAAGAGCCGGCATGAAACACAGTATATCGAAAAAACGGCGTTCGGTCCTGCCACTCGTGAGCCGTGGGAGACCAGACACCGTTTTTTTGTTTATCTATTTATTTCTTTGCTCTTCCTTCGATGATCGTCTGTGACACGTTGTTCGGAACTTCTCCGTAGTGGCTAAATTCCATCGAGTAGCTGGCACGACCTTGGGTCATGGAACGGAGCGTTGTTGCATATCCAAACATTTCGGACAAAGGAACCAAGGCGTTTACAATACGCGCGCCGGAACGCTCGGTCATGTCTTGAATCTGTCCGCGCTTGGAGTTTAAATCTCCGATCACATCTCCCATAAAATTTTCTGGAGTCACAACCTCTACCTTCATCATAGGCTCCAAAATGTGGGCACCGGCTTTTTTGGCTGCATCCTGAAACGCAAATGACGCGGCGATCTTAAAGGCAGCTTCGCTCGAGTCGACCTCGTGGTAGCTCCCATCCGTCAACGTTGCTTTAATGTCCATGAGCTGATATCCCGCCAACACCCCGCGCGTCATGGCTTCTTGGATTCCTTTGTTAATCGGCTGAATGTATTCACGAGGCACAACACCACCCTTAATCTCATCGATGAATTCATACCCTTTACCGCGCTCTAATGGCTCGATTGTGATCACACAATGACCGTATTGACCGCGTCCACCAGATTGACGAATGTATTTGCCTTCTCCTTCTGCACGAGAGCGAATCGCTTCACGATAGGCCACTTGTGGTTTACCTACGTTCGCATCGACTTTAAATTCCCGCTTCATGCGATCGACAATGATTTCCAAATGCAACTCCCCCATCCCACTGATAATGGTTTGCAACGTTTCTTCATCCGTGCGCACGCGAAACGAAGGATCTTCTTCTGCCAATTTCTGCAAAGCAAATCCCATTTTTTCTTGGTCTGCTTTGGTCTTTGGTTCAATAGCGACAGAGATAACCGGTTCAGGAATGACGATCGACTCCAAAATCAACGGACGCTTTTCCTCAAACAAGGTGTCACCGGTAAACGTCGCTTTTAATCCGACGGCCGCGGCGATATCACCCGCAAACACTTCTTTCACTTCTTCGCGTTCATTGGCATGCATGCGCACGATACGACTGATACGCTCCTTCTCCCCCGATTTGGCATTTATCACGTACGAACCTGATTCCAAATGACCGGAGTACACACGGAAGAAAACGAGTTTCCCCACAAATGGATCAGACATGACTTTAAAGGCCAGCGCGGCAAATGGCTGGTCATCCGTAGCGGCCACCTCAATCGTTTTGGTTTCATCATCCACATCCATCGCTTTAATCGACGGGACATCCAACGGCGATGGCAAGTAATCCACAATTGCATCCAACAAAAATTGCACACCCTTATTCTTTAAGGCAGAGCCACACAAGATGGGATTGATATGACCAGCGATCGTTGCCTTACGCAAACCCGCTTTGATTTCTTCGATGCTTAATTCTTCTCCAGCCAAGTACTTGTTCATCATGGCCTCATCATTTTCCGCAATCGCCTCGATCAGTTTGCCACGATATTCCTTTGCCTTCTCCAACAAGTCCGCTGGGACATCGGTCTCTTCGATCTTCTGTCCCAAATCATCCAAATACATTTCTGCCTTCATGCGAATCAAATCGACAATTCCCTTAAACTGGTCTTCTGCTCCAATCGGCAATTGCAATGGATAGGCGTGTTTGGTCAAACGATTGTGAATGGAATCAACATCCTTGTAAAAATCCGCCCCCATGCGATCCAATTTATTGATAAAACAAATACGTGGCACATTGTGCTTGTCCGCTTGACGCCATACGGTTTCTGATTGTGGCTCAACACCAGCCACGCCATCAAATACCGTTACCGCACCATCCAACACGCGCAAGGAACGTTGCACTTCAATCGTAAAATCGATGTGCCCTGGAGTATCAATCAAATTCATGCGGCACCCTTTCCAAAAACAAGTCGTCGCGGCTGCGGTAATCGTGATTCCACGCTCGCGCTCCTGCTCCATCCAGTCCATGGTTGCCTCTCCTTCATGCACTTCCCCAATCTTGTGCTTGCGCCCGGTGTAAAACAACACTCGCTCGGAGACGGTCGTCTTCCCCGCGTCGATGTGCGCGATAATTCCAAAATTACGAGTATCCTTCAATGAATATTCACGTGGCATAAAATTTTATTTTGCAAAGTGTGCGAACGCGCGGTTGGCGGCGGCCATCTGTTGCACGTCGTTTTTCTTTTTAACGGCATCGCCTTGATTCTGTGCCGCTTCCATAATTTCAAACGCGAGCTTTTCCGCCATGGGTTTGCCCTTGCGAGAACGCGCGGCATTAATCAACCAACGAAAACCGAGTTGTAAACGGCGCTCGGCACGTACCTGCAAAGGAACCTGATAGTTGGCACCACCCACACGCTTGGATTTAACCTCCAACAATGGAGAAACGTTTTTTACTGCTTCATCAAAAATTTCCATCGCAGACTTTTTTAACTTTTCTTCAACGATATCAAACGCTCCGTACACAATGTTTTGTGCCGTTTGTTTTTTGCCGCGTTCCATCACGTAGTTGATCAACTTCGCGACCACCGGTGAGTTGAACTTTGGATCGTTCAACATTTTTCGCTTGGGGGCTTTTTTTCCACGCATAGTCTATATCAAATTATTTCTTCTCCTCTTTCGGACGACGAGCTCCGTACAGAGAACGGCTCCGCTTACGATTAGCAACTCCTTGCGCATCATACACGCCACGCACAATGTGATAGCGCACACCAGGTAAATCTTTCACGCGTCCACCACGAATCATCACGATCGAGTGCTCTTGCAAGTTATGTCCTTCCCCCGGGATATACGCCGTGACTTCTTGACCATTAGACAAACGCACACGCGCAATTTTGCGGATGGCGGAGTTTGGTTTCTTTGGAGTCATGGTCGTCACCTTGGTGCAAACGCCACGCTTAAAGGCGGCGCCACGAGCAAGAGGGGTGCGCTTTCGGTGAAGCGTATCCATCGCAAACTGAAGAGCTGGGCTCTTGGATTTGGTTCGGAGGGGTTTTCGTGCCCGACGAACAAGCTGATTCATGGTTGGCATGGCCCGAAATCTATCAGGATGAGCAATAAACGTCAAGCAGAACCGGCTCAGAACGTCAGAAGATGAAAAAACGCATTGGCTAAACTGGCCAGACCTCGAAAAATTCCCACTCCAAACAAGCTATCTAAAACAATTAAGGCAAGAAGTAAAAACGTCCCGCGGGTCTCGATGAAAAAGCGAATGTGGCGATATTTTTCGTGCGCCAAAGCCGCGAGGAGGGCTTTTGAACCATCCAGAGGCGGGATCGGGATCAAATTAAATAGACCAAGCAGAAAACTGAGATACGCACCGTATTGGAGAAAAAACACCAAAAGATTTTGTTGTCCCAGACCCGGAGTCACGATCTGATACATCAGCGCGAACACAATACCAAGCAAAAAGTTGGAAGCAGGACCTGCGGCAGCGATAAGTGCCGGGCCCCATCGTGGGTATTTTAAATTGTACGGATTAAATGGCACCGGTCTCCCCCATCCAAATCCAATTGTAACCAAAACCAGGAATCCCAACCAATCAATATGCGCCATCGGATTGAGCGTCAAACGATTGGCGCGCTTTGCCGTCATGTCTCCCAGCCAATAAGCGGCGAGCGCATGTGAGGCTTCATGAACCGACAAGGCTACTAAAAAAACAAGGATGATCACGAGAAAAATTAAGGGTTCACGAAAGAACAACTCTAAAAGATTCATGCCATTATGATGCCTGAGGGGTGACATCTTGCCAAGAATGAAAAAGCGGTGTATACTCGTGCCACATTAAATTAATCTCTAAATCTTATGTCCCGCATCTGTAACCTGAGCGGCAAGCGAGCAAACTTTGGTCACTCGCGTAGCCACTCC
>VGLT01000006.1 GCA_016866635.1 Candidatus Uhrbacteria bacterium | reverse complement strand
TGAGAAGCGACTTTGACATTGGTTGGCACATCCGCCGCTGTGTAAATAGCCGTTGCCGGTGACTGCTTGGTCATCCCAGTTCCCGTGTCCTGAACAATCGTTCGATAGTTGTACAAGGTATTTGGTTTCAATCCATGGATCGTGATCGTTCCCCAATCATTCAACCAATTCAGAAATGACGCGGTACCCATAGATCCGTTTGGCTGAAGCCAAGCTCCGGTCGCCGAATCTTGAATGCCGTACTGAACAGATCCAGTGTTGGCATCAGGAACCAGACGCATCACAACAGTGGTCGTTCCATAATCCGTAACCTGTGGCGGATTTGGCGTCATCAACGCTCCGGCGGTCGTCGCCTGAGCGTGTGGAGAACCGTTAGAATTAATTCCTTCGCTGTTCTTTGACACTGCCACAAACACGTACTTTGTATCTGCATTTAATCCGGAAATTAATTTGGATCCCCAACCCGCAGCAGTATCAACATAATAGTTACTGCCGAGCGTCCCGTTAGCCTGTACATACAATCCACCCGTCGCTTCGATCTCGCGAACAAAGTAGGTTGTGGATGGAGGGTTACCATCTGCGGGCGTGATCGAAATGCGGAGCGAGTTGTTGGTCAAATTGGTAATGGTTGGAGCGCGTGGAGCAAATGTGCCGCTATACACTGGGCCAACCGTTACAACAGGAGATTCGACGCCGACATCATCACCGGAACTCACATGAAACCAATATTGGGTATTTGCAGATAGATCGTTAAAGGTGTAGCTAGAAACATTTGATCCGACAAAAGCGGTGGACTGATAGATTTGACCGTCCCGAGATTTGCGAACAAGAAAATTGGAACCTGTACCGCCGCCTGATTGCCAGGTCACGCGGATCGACTGCGGAGCAATGCTCGTATAATCAACCTTAACATTCTGCGGAGAGACAAAGGCGGCTGAGGCAGCCGTGGCCAGGGCAAAAACCCCGAATAATGCACCTAAACCGACTTTCTTGAAGGATGCAATAGAGATCATATAGTTGCTATATTAAGCCTAAAATTGAGAAAAAGTCAAGAGGGAGCTCCATGATAATAACGGGAATGCCTTATTCATGTGACACACTGATCGGTTCTGGCTGTAAATCCAGAGAAAGAGTGGTCTTGATGAGGGTGGATTGAATTTTGCGAGCGAGCGCATACGTCGCAAGCTGGATCACTCCTCCAATCAACAATCCATAACGTAAGGCCGCCGCACCGTCATATTGGCTGATGAAATAAAAGATCACGAGAGACAACACGCGACCGATCGCGAGGTAAATTTCGCGATCAAAGATATAGGAGTAATGATGCTCGTGGGTGATTTCTTGTTCTGCATCAATCACGTCATACATCATGGGCGTGAGCGATAACCAACGGAAAGAATCTGTCAGAGAGACGATCGTAAAATACGCAATCACGCCAAGTGCAGAAAAGGTGATGCTAAAAACGCTGGCCGCCAAAATGAGTCCGACAATCCACACACCCAGAATGGTCACACGATGTTTTTGTGCCGCGCGTTTGCCGACGATATAGACGATGATGGCAGACAGAACGGCGGACAGCGATTGCAGGGTGCCGAGCGAGCCTTCTGCCCCCACAAATGTCAATACCAAAAGAATGGGTAACACTCCTTCTACTCCATGCTGGAGGCCATGAGAAAATTCCAGCCAACGTAATGTGTTCCAGCCAGCTGTCATTTTTTGAATACGAACATGCTTGAGATATGGAGATTGCAATCGTATGCGCTGCGGCAGCCACCCCACGAGCAAAGATAACAAGAGAGCGAGGAGAACCATCACCTGATAGGCTCGATCGACAGAATACCAGTCTGTTTTTTCTCCCAAAACCAAAAACCATCCGATGGTGAGCGGGATCACGATCGCACTCAGTATGGCTAAGACATTTTCTAACCCCGTAAAATAGATGCGGTCTTCACTCTCAATCGATTTGAGAGTCAAAAAATTGCGATTGGCCCAATACACGCCGGTCGCAAAACCAAATAACAACCCAAAACAAAAGACGATCAACGCACGATCAGCGCTCGTAAACACCAAAAGAAATGGCACAAGCCCCTGGAGCAAGCAACCGAAAAGAAATAATTTAATAGAGGATATCTTTTTCAGGAATAGCCCATTGATAAAAAATCCCAGAGGATGACGGCGCAGAACGCGATGTTGTAGAGCACAACCAGAACGACATCGTGTGACTGTCGCCAGAGATAGGTATTGGTAAACGTCGTAATCATCGGGAAGGCGATGGTCATAAAGAAAAACGCAAACAACAGCCTACGACCCTGCGGACTCAATGACTGAAAATCGTGCCATTCTTTTTTAATAAATGCATGCAAAAAATTCATAGTTCCTCCTTTGTTATTCAATATAGTGAAGGTATATGATCGCACATTTTGAAATAATTGTCCATAGGCAGAAACCTTGAACCATCTTTACAAAATTCAATCATTTCGTTCCTATAGGAATAATTTGAATGAACCCTATTTCAGTTTGGTCTGGCTTGCTTACGCGATGGGCCTCCACTCTCATGACGTCTCTAAAAGGGTCCCCTCCTGTTTGAATTCAAATTTTGGCTCTCGTGCACCCTTGTCTACTTCCCACTCTTCAAGTATGAGTTTTGACTCACCTACTTTTCTTTTCAATTCCTCATATTTCTTGTTGAGGTTATGTGCCTCAGTCATTCCAAAATCTTTGAAATCCGCTAGCTCTTTTTCTGCCACCTCTTGTTCATTCAAACTGCGTTGATATCTTTCGGCAGCATAAACGCCCCGTGAACGTCTCTCTGCTTTCTTGCGCCATTCCTCAGTATCACTTTGCTTCGTTTCTACCTCATTAGTCTTCTTGTCGTAAAGTTTCCTCGAATATTCCTTCCTGAAAGGATTCCACATAAATATAATAGCTATCACTCTTAGATTACCATGAGAAAATATGATGGCAAAAGGTTTCGTTTTGTCTAAAATTTCAGGCACGTAGTTTTTGCTATAGCTTATTTTGCGTGCCGATCAAATACTCATCGAGTAGAGTTGATGCCTTCCTGTTGGAAATTGAGAAACGCTAAATGAGATTGAATCATGATGGCTACTAACGAGTAGCTTACATTTACGTTTCCCAAACACAAACTCGCCATATGAGGCGAGTTCATGCTTGGTGCATCGGGTGGGGATCGAACCCACGACCTTGGGCTTAAGAGGCCCCTGCTCTACCAACTGAGCTACCGATGCATGTATTGAATTTCTTGCGCAAATGATAGAAAAAATCTATCATCTCGTCAACTTGCATCCCTAGCTCAGCTGGATAGAGCGTTCCCCTCCGAAGGGAAAGGTCAGACGTTCGAATCGTCTGGGATGCACCACAATAAAATCCACTCTACCAGTGGATTTTATTTACGCCGCGCGAGTTATAAAATCTTGTTTTTGTGACATGATCCATCGCCAATGCGCTTCTTCAAATGCGATTTTCTTTTTTACAATTCCAAGATCTCTTTCTCGAACCTCTTGAAGATCCAACTCTTTTTCATAATGTTTATCAAACCGTCTCCCCATCTGCGGAAGCACAGCTTCCAGTTCATCAGCCAATCGATACAACCCACGCTCATCCTCAGGTATGCGCTCTCGTTTGAGACGAGACGCTGTAGGTCCCTTTGGATACAGATATCGAGTGAGCGTATCGTTCTCGCCAGCATTATCAACAAAGACCCCATCCTCCAACTGATCGCACCGTAAGCGACTCACGAACAGGCGCTTTGCTTCTTCACCTAACTCAGTAAGTTTTTCTCCCGGAAAAATAGGATCTTTCTGCAAAGAAATGACGGGAGTTAGTATCCAAGGTCGATTAATCATCTCCGTCATCTCTTGCTCCTCCTCTGGCGGTTTGCCCCAAGTAGTAAGGATCATCCTGATACCGTAATCATCGGGATGGAGCGACTGCCAATATTTGGCTTGATTCAAGATCCCATGTCTCGCCTGGACCGCAAATGCCAACACCTCATCCAACATTGAAGGTCTACCCATCAAAATATGGATCATCGCGCGATGCCTGAGCTCATTAATCCTTGCCTCCAAGAAATCGATCTTTTGTAAAAATTCAGGAATTGTTCTTGCTTGAATCAACCCATTCACATCTCACTCCTGTCGAGAGAGAAGCGGTGGTAAGTAGCCTTTGAAAGGCTCTCCATCATGAAATCCCATTGCTTTATTCTACACCAACCACAACTGTACCGTCTTGTCCCCGACCTTGACCTCTGCGCTTGCGCGAGATTGATCTGGAACGCTCGTTAATTCCTCCAGACGATTGGTGCGCAGCTCTTTTTTCAAATCCTCTAGGCTTGCACTGAGCCATTCACGTAATTCCTCATCCAAAGTTTTGAACAACACTTCCACACGATCGCTCGGTTTTAATCCTGCCTCTTTGCGCAATTGCATCACTTGACGCACAAACTCACGTCCCGCGCCTTTACGCTTGAGCTCCGGCGTGATCACGGTATCTAATTCCACCATCCAAGGTTCGCTCAAATCGAATTTCGTTTCCAAAATCACCATTTCCACATTCAACTCATCACACAACAAAGAGAGGAGGTCTGGTTGCTGCTGTAATCGTTTTACCTCTGTTCCGTCTTTTACCAATACTTTGACCGACGCAAGTGCCTGACGCACAGGAATCTTTGCCTGCACGCGCGCTTCATGCCCTTTTGAAACAGCTTGACGTAACCAACACATGTCTGAAAGCAAACGCTCATCCATCAACCGTTCCTGTACGTCTGGCCATTTTTCTAAGTGCACGGATGCTTTGAGTCCACCAATATCCAGATAAATCTTGTCCGCGATGAACGGAATAAATGGCGCAAACATTTTTGTTGTCTCCTCTAAAATTTCTCGTAGCGTCTTTAGCGCATCCATGCGCTCATACTCTTGATCAGATTTCAATCGATCGCGCGAACGACGCAACCACCAAGTAGAGAGATCGTCGACAAAATCGCGCAATGGACGTGCGGCTTTTGCTAACTCATAGTGGTCCATGTTTTCCGTCACCTCTCGCAACAATTTCATGTAACGTGCAAAGATCCATCGATCAAGCACGTGTGTACTGCGCGGCTTCATGATGCGAATCGGCTCCTGGCTATACGTGGAAAAAAACGTTTTGACATTCCAAAAAATATTAATGAACCCACGGACCACATTTTGTAGATCGCGTTCGGAAAAATGGAGTGAGTCAGCTTCGACAACCGGCGTACTCGCAAGATAATAACGCAAAGCGTCTGCCCCTTGATGGCTCAATATTTCCCATGGATCGGGATAATTCTTTAACTTCTTCGACATCTTTTTTCCGTCCTCTGCGAGCACAAGCCCTGTCACGATCACATCTTTAAATGCCGGTTTACCAAAAAGCCCTGCGGCCAAAACATGCAAGGTGTAAAACCAGCCGCGCGTTTGATCTTGTGCTTCGGCGATAAAATCAGCAGGAAATCCTTTTTCAAATACCTGCTTGTTTTCAAACGGATAATGCAAAGAAGCAAACGGCATGCTCCCTGATTCCACCCAGCAATCAAACACTTCCGGAATGCGTTTTTGTTCGCCACCGCATTTGCATGGAATGATCACCCGATCGATCACCGGACGATGCAAATCAATTTCTTTAGGCCATGACTCTGGTTTGGCTCGCTTTTTCAACTCCGCGATCGAACCAATGATCGTCCGCTCATCACATGCATCACACTCCCACACGGGGATCGGCGATCCCCAATAGCGAGTACGGGAAATATTCCAATCCGGTGCTGACTCTAACCCTTTCCCAAAACGCCCTTCTTTAAAATGTGCAGGATGCCAATTGATCTTGTTGGCCGTCTTGAGCATCTTTGGTTTTAGCTTGGTCACATTGATAAACCAAGCGGGTTGGGCTTTGTAGAGCAGTTGCGTGGAACAACGCCAACAAATCGGAACGCTGTGTTTAAACGATTCTTCGCGGTATAAAAATCCTTTGCTCTTCAGATCGTTCACGATGACGGGATTGGCTTCGTGCACTTTCATCCCCGCAAATGCAGTGACGGCTTCGACAAAGCGTCCTTCATCATCCACCGTAAAAATCAGCGGCAGATGATTTGCCTGTGCCGCGATCAAATCTTCTTCGCCATAGGCCGGTGCCGTTGTGACAATCCCCGTCCCAACATCTGCCGTCACGTGATCTGCACTGATGACACGATTTGCATCTCCTTCTACGGGAATAAAAGAGTAGGGAGCTTCAAACCGCTTGCCTACCAACTCACTCCCCTTCCAGCGACCCGTGATTTCAAATCCTACATCTTCCGTTAACGGATAGAATTGTTTTAACACATCCGCTTGTCGTGCTTCTGCAAAAATCAACGTCTCCTCTCCCGATTCTCCGTCAGAGGCGGATCCGCCGTTGGCGGAGATCTTGGCCGCGACATACATCAAATCTTTATGAACCGCCAAACCCGTAATCCCAGGAACAGACCAAGGCGTCGTAGTCCAAGCAACAAAATACGTTTTCTCTTTTCCAACGACAGGGAATTTTAGGTAGATCGCCGGTTCTTCTTTCTCGATATACGAATCCCCCATGGCGACTTCAAAGTTAGAAAGCGGGGTTGAGCAACGCGGACAATATAAAGATACGCGCACGCTCTTATACACAAACCCTTTTTGATGAAGCTCAGCAAATGCCCACCACACAGATTCCATGTAGTGATTGTCCATGGTCTTCCAAGAACCTTTAAAATCTACCCAGCGACCAAGTCGCTCCACATACCGATCCCATTCTTTTTCGTACAAAAAAACGTTAGTGCGGCATGCTTCATTAAATGTATCGATTCCATATTCTTCAATCTCACGACGAGAACCTAAATTCAACTCTTTCTCAATCATGTTCTCGATCGGCAACCCATGACAATCCCAACCCCAGCGACGCGGCACACGATAGCCTCGCATCGTCCAATACCGCGGAACAATGTCTTTCAATGTCGATTGCAGTAGGTGACCATAGTGAGGCAAGCCTGTCGCAAACGGCGGCCCATCATAAAAAACGTACGGTTTGCGTTCTGATTTTTCTTCAATCGACCGCTCAAAAATTTTATGTTTCTTCCAATATGCAATCATCTCCTCCTCCATCTTAGGAAATAACGGCTGACGTTCTTCGGGAGACGATGGCATAGGTTTAGCCTCAGAAAATATATCAGATTTTCATTGGCGGATAGATGAGTGATTTAGCTAGGGTGCTGGAAAAAGGCAAAATGGTCAAGAAAAACGAAGAACCGCTCCAGGGAGGCAACGGTCTCCGTAGAGCGGTAGAAACGACCCTACTCTTGTTCTGGCGTACACATCCATCCGGAACTGACCCGAGAACTGACCCGGACCTGACCCCAGAACTGACCCGGGGTCAGTTCTGGACCTGACCCCTGAACCGGTCCTGGACCGTTTCCGGATTGGACGATCGTTGGAAGATCATGCTGGATACGGTATGCTTTTCTCACTATGTTTGAACACGCTCCATCGTTAGAAAAACCAAGACGCGATCACATCGGACCAAAACTCATGCGCGCCGTAAGCCGGGGTCCGGTAGAAAAATGGCTAGCGACGCGAGCTGAGTGGATGATTGAATCGTCTGGGATCCAAAAACATTTGGCTGAGAAGATACAATGGAAAGACCCAAAGAAAAAAATATTAGGTCCAAAAGAATATGGCGGTGTACAGGTATTATGTATCGGGGGTGGTAAAGGCCATGAGGCAGAAGAAATCGATGCCGTCCTGCCCGGCTCCTCTATTCGCGTGATCGATCCACATGACTACTACACGGCACCCGTTGAAAAACGAGCAAAGAAACTCGCACATGATACAACATATCTTTCGAAAGAAAATTTCGCCGAACAACTTGAGCATCTGCCGGATCATTCACAAGATGGAATCACCTTATTCTTTGTTCTCCATCACCTAGACCCAAAAAATTATTCCGCGATGATCGCAGAATTAAAGCGGGTGATGAAACCTGATGGAAAAATATTTGTCGCGGAAGATCTCGTGGAAAATCCTGAAGAGCGCGCTCGGGCAAAGCGCACTGATCAAAAATTAAACCTGGATGCCATTGGCCGAACACATGAATTTAAAGGGATTGATGGCTGGAAAACTTTTTTTGAGGAAGCCGGGTTTGACATGCGAATTGAAAAAGTGACCGAACCGGATCCTAAGGATAAGAAAAAAGTGCGGCATGGCTTCTTTGTCTTAACCCTAGGAAATCCCTCCTAAAACCAAAGACCCCGCCTGTGCGACGAGGTCCTCGGATGAGGTGTCGCGGCGGGGTCGAGTCAGTGGAGCGGATACTTGGCGTACTCGCGGTCGAGCGGATCGATGAGCTTGCGCTCGAATGTGAGGGGGAGCTCATTTCCCTCGTGATCGATGATGAAGAAGGTGCAGCTCTCGTGACCGATGCGCATGCGGAACAGGGGGTCCTTGACCTGGCGATCAAGGATCATCGTGAGTCCCATCACGTTGCGGAAACCCACACGGTAGCCCCGCTCGGCCGCCTGGGGATCGACGCGGAAGAGCGCGATCTCCTTCCAGAAGATGAACTTGAGCGCGATGACCCACCACCGCGTCTTGCCCAGATAACCATGAAAGGTCTTGGGTGCACGCGGGTCTCCAGGCACTTTCACCCCTTGAATCGGCTTGTTGAATGTGTGCCAGCGAAAGGCATCAAGCATGAGCAACCTCCTTGTGTGGCCGTATTCAATACCAAAAATCGCTTTTTGTCAAGGCTAATGGTATGATTTGCTCATGAAAACGCTTTTGATTGGTGCAGATCACGCTGGATTTAAGCTCAAAGAAGAAGTAAAGAATTATTTGATAAAAAAGGGATGGTCCATCGACGACATCACGCCAACGTTTGTTGCCGGAAATGATTATCCACCGATTGCGAAATTTGCCGTTGCTAAACTCAAAACAGAGAACGATCAGCGAAAAGCCATTCTTTTATGCGGCTCTGGTTATGGGATGGATATTGTCGCAAATCGACACAAAGGCATGCGCGCCATCGTCGCACGCTCGTCGCAAGACGCCATACTCTCGCGACAAGATGATCACAGTAATATTTTAATATTAGGTGCACGCGTGACCAAACCAACGGTCGCAAAAAAAATTATTGATGCCTGGCTTAAGACAAAACCATCCACAGCCGAACGACACCTCCGTCGGCTCAAAGAAATCGATGCATAAACCGCTGCTGATTCCGACGATTCTTTCGTCTACACAACACGAAGCTCTCCGCGATCTTGAGCTTGTTGATGGTACGTTCCCCTGGATTCAAATCGATGTTCTTGATGGAACATTCGCGCCAAACAAAAGTTGGTATGATGCGAAGATATTTCAGAAACAACCATTCACTTCTTCGATCGAACTCGATCTCATGGTTCAAGATCCGCTCAAAGTGATACAACAATGGCTCCCCGTGACAAACTTTAAACGAGCGATCTGGCATATCGAGGCGCCGGTTGATCATAAAAAACTCATCGCGTTTTGCCGCAAACACAAACGAGAGGTCGGTTTGTCACTGGCTCCATCGACAGATCCACGAGCGATCCTCCCCTACAAAGATCTGATCGACGAAGTCATGCTGTTGGGAGTAAAGCCTGGCTGGAGCGGACAAACACTCCTTCCGACAACGATCAAAAAAATTTCTGTTCTTAAAAAAATCGCTCCAAAACTCATCATTGGTTTTGATGGTGGGGTGAACGAAAAAAACCTGTCTTCTCTCATCAAACAGGGGGTCAAGCGATTGTATGCGCATCATTTGATCTTTGGCTAGATATGCTACACTTTCCCCATATGCGTAGACTTCTTTTCCGGCGAAGCCGGATCTGGCTCCGCCAGACTCTGTCTCTGTTTACTATTTTGTGCCTCTTTCTCCCCGTGGCCACACATGCCACAACGGTCACGAGCGGCGATTTGATCAAGGCCTCTGGTCCAACCGTGTACTATCTTGGCGCAGATCAAAAGCGCTATGTATTTCCGACGGATAAAACCTATTTCAGTTGGTACAATGACTTTTCAATGGTGAAAACCGTTTCTGATGCAGTACTCGCGAGCTACTCGCTCGGGGGAAATGTGACCTATCGTCCGGGTGTGCGCATGGTAAAAATCACCACCGATCCTAAGGTGTATGCGATCGATGCCAATGGAACTCTGCGGTGGGTGCAGACAGAAGCCATGGCAACATCGCTCTATGGGATGGATTGGGCCAAAAAAATTGATGATATTCCTGATGCATTTTTTATCAATTACAGATCAGGCTCCCCGATCGTAAATGCAGCGGATTTTTCTCCATCCACCCGCACAGAAGCAGCTCTCTCCATTAATATCGATCGCGGATTAAGCGCTATTCCGAACGCCGGACCATCCATATCCGCGCCAACGTCAACGCCCCCATCTCCATCAACGCGTGCGACAACCATACACGTGTCTGAAACCAACCCCTCTCTCGGTAAAACGGTTCAGGCCATCGTCTCTGCTGACCAATCAAATCTCGTGAGTCTCATCAAAATCTACTTTGGAGGGGCCCTCCAAAAAAGCTGTGCATCCAATCCCTGTTCTGCAGATATCTTGATCCCCTCCTCTGGCACGCTTTCATCATACGAAATTCGTGCAGAGACATCGTGGGTGGATGGATATTCACACGTAGCAACCAAGACCATACATCCAAATCTCCAAGCAAACTCTGGAATCACGTTACGGATGGGACGCTTAGAGGTACGCCCAAATCAATCGTATGACATCATCGTCAATGTCGATGCGGATTTTATCGCGAAATATATTGATATCTACGTTGATGGAAGTAATGTAAAAGGATGTAACGACTTGCAGGAATGCCGCTATCTCAACACAGAAACAAGCGCGATTGGCTCGACGCATGAAGTCTATGGCATCGCCAGAAACCTTTCTGGGACAAGTCGGCGGACAGCCACACAGACTATTTCCGTGGTCCCAAATGATCATCCCAGGATCACGCTCACCCCAAGCAAGTCGGTTGTGGCCAGGGGCGAAACGCTAGAAGTAAGTGTCACGGTCACCGATGATGATGGAATGGATTGGACGGAAATCTGGCTCAATCATCAGCGGGTGAAACATTGTAGCTTTGGAAGTTGTACGATAGTAGCGGGTCCTTGGGATCAGGCGCAGACCGTGTCATTATCGGCAGTAGCACGAGACCTCCTTGGTCTTTCTGCCACGAGCACAGTCACGACGATCTCTGTACAATAATTATCTATTCTTCATCTAGCACTGTTATGAAACATCTTGTTCGTGCCTTTGTGAGTTCTGCGACCATGCTTGCGCTTAGTTTTGCACCAATGACGAGTTACGCAGCGGTTGCCACGACCGCTTTTAACGCTGGTGATTTGGTCAAGGGATCCGGCAGCACGGTCTACTATTTTGCCACAAATGGAAAACGTTTTGTGTTTCCAAATGAGAAAACCTATTTTACCTGGTACAAAGATTTCTCAAGTGTAAAAACCATCACCGATGGTCAGCTCGCCGCCATTCCATTGGGTGGGAATGTCACCTATCGACCAGGATTTAAGATGGTCAAGATCACGACCGATCCAAAAGTGTATGTCGTGGATCAAGGTGGATTTTTGCGCCATGTGACGAGTGAACAGCTCGCCAACACGATGTATGGTTTGAACTGGAAAAATCGCATCGATGATGTTCCCGATGCATTCTTTATCAATTACCGCATGGGGACAGCAGTTCAGACCGCTTCTGATTATCAGCCGAGCAATGTGATGACGCAAACCACGACCATTGCACAGGATAAACAGTTGGACGAGACCAAAATGACGGTGACGATTGGAACGGTAAGCAATGGATTTGTCCCCACGACGGTGACCGTAAAAAAAGGCACAACGATTACCTGGACCAATAGCGATGTCATGACGCATAGCGTCAGCGGCTCTGGATGGAGTTCAGGCAATCTTGAATCTGGACAGACCTACTCTCGAACCTTTACGACCGCTGGATCATTCGATTACAAATGCGGGATCCATTCGGTCATGCAAGGAACCATACATGTGGTAAACTAAATGCATGGCAGGAGGAAAAAAGACGAACCTTTCGTTAAAACAATTAGCCTTAAAAGCAAACGAGATACGGCGTGATATCATCAAAGCCTTGTTTCAAGCTGGCAGCGGACATTCCGCTGGACCACTGGGCATGGCAGATGTATTGACCGCGCTGTATTTTCGTATTCTCCACATTGATCCAAAAAATCCACTGCTCGCAGATCGTGATCGCGTTGTCCTTTCAAACGCGCACATCTGCCCGGTGCTGTATGCCACCCTCGCGCATCGTGGATTCTGCTCTGTCGAAGATTTTGTTCACACGCTCCGAACACTTGATTCTCCATTTCAAGGCCACTCTAACAACCATCGACAAATAGGGATCGAGACGTGCGGCGGACCGCTGGGACAAGGGCTCTCGCAAGCCATTGGGATGGCTCTCGCCGCTCGATCTGATCAGCGTACCTGGCGAACCTATTGCCTCATGTCCGATGGAGAGTTGGACGAGGGACAAACCTGGGAAGCGATCATGTTTGCCGGCAAAGAACGCTTACATAACCTGACCGCTATTATTGATCGTAACAATATTCAAATTGATGGATATACAGAATCGATCATGCCCCTAGAACCACTCGCGGAAAAATGGGAAGCATTTAATTGGCATGTGATTGAAATCGATGGCCACAACATGCGACACATTATTGATGCGGTCCATGAAGCTCGTGCCGTATATGAAAAACCGACGGTCATCATCGCACACACCATTCCGGGCAAAGGAGTGAGTTTCATGGAAAATCGTTTTGAGTGGCATGGCAAGCCACCGAATGAAAAAGAAGCACAGATCGCCCTCCATGAGTTGCGTACGCTGGCTGGACGTATTCGATCGGAACACGAATGATATGCTCAATCGTCATCTCTTCACCAAACACCAAGAATCCATCCCCACGCGCAATGGGTTTGGGGATGCCTTGGTAGAAATTGGAACAATAAATCCGCAGATCGTTGTGCTCACCGGTGATTTGGCAGAATCAACACGGGTGCATTTGTTTCAAAAAAAATTTCCTGGTCGTTTTATTGAGTGTGGGGTGGCAGAACAAAACATGATGGGTATTGCCGCTGGACTCGCGCTCTCTGGAAAAATCCCGTTCGTCAGCTCCTACGCAACATTTAATCCTGGACGCAATTGGGATCAGTTGCGAGTGTCCGTCTGTTATTCCAATGCGAATGTGAAAGTCGTTGGAGCGCATGCAGGGATTTCTGTCGGACCCGATGGCGCAACGCATCAAGCACTGGAAGATCTGGCCATGACACGCGTCCTCCCCTATCTCACGGTGATCGTCCCTTGTGACTACTGGGAGACCAAAAAAGCAACGATCGCGCTTGCAAAGATGATCGGTCCTGCGTACATCCGCTTTGCGCGAGAAAAAACACCGATCATAACCACGGAGGAAACCGCTTTTGCGATTGGAAAAACGATCGTGCTCAAACCAGGGAAAGACGTAACCATTGCCGCCTGCGGCCCGCTCGTCTATGAGGCGCTCCTAGCGGCACGAGAACTCGAGCACCATAAAATCAGCGCTGAAGTATTAAATTGTCACACCCTCAAACCGTTTGATGAGGTGACCTTAGTGAAAAGCGTAAAAAAAACCAGGTGCTGTGTGACGGTCGAAGAACATCAAATCATCGGGGGACTCCATGGAGCGGTTGCAGAAACATTGGCGCGACGCTTTCCTGCTCCGGTCGAGGCCATCGGCATGCCGAATGTGTTTGGTGAGTCTGGCGAGCCACAGGAATTGCTCGAGCGCTATCACATGATCGCAAAAGACATTGTCAAAGCCGCGCGGAAAGCTGTGTCCCGCCGATCCGGTCGTTGATCATTCCTAACACATGTTGCCATTCAGCCGGATCATCTAGGTAACGAATTTGGTCTGTGTGAATGGTGAGGATGGGCGCTCGCGTAAAATGCATCGCCCAAGATTCATACAGTCGATTAAGATCTTGCAGATACGCTTCATCCATATCCTGCTCAAAGGATCGGCCTCGCGTCTTAATTCGCTCGATGAGACTCGGAACCGAGGCCTGAAGATAAATGATGAGATGTGGTGGTTTGAGTAGTTCTACGGCCGTGCGATAAATTTCTTCATAGATGTTCCAGTCTCGATCGATAATATGTCCCTTCTCGTATAAATAGCGCGCAAAAATTTCCGCATTTTCGTA
>VGLT01000005.1 GCA_016866635.1 Candidatus Uhrbacteria bacterium | reverse complement strand
CCTTACGATAGCCCCCTATAAAAAAACCTATCAACAAGAGACCAAAAACAATATCGACCGTGAGCATACTATTTTCTATTTTACATCAAATGCGGAAACAAGATACTTGGTTCACCTAGCGGCTGACCGGATTTCAATCCTCCCCACTGCAAAGCCTTATCCCAACCAAGGCTTCTCTCCTCTTCGACGTTCAACCCAAGCTGACTCAACATCTGATCTGCAATATGCGGCATCACAGGCGTTATCAACCACGCGTACCAACGACAGGCTTCAAGTAATTCATACAACACGCGACCGACCGCTTCTGGATCTGTTTTGATCAATTTAAACGGCTGTGTTTCTTCTATAAATTTATTGGCTTCGAATAAACTCTTCCAGATGACATCAAGGCCACTATCGAATCGACATGCAGCGAATGCTGCTTCGACCACTTTCTTTACTTCTTCAATGTTGTGAGCTGAAGCCGGTGTCCGCGTCGGTACCTTTCCATCAAAATATTTTTTACTCATCGCAATCACCCGGTTTACGAGATTCCCAAGCGTGTTTCCGAGATCTGACACGTATCGCTCTTTCAAACGCGTCTCGGAAAAATCTCCATCTTCGCCAAAGGGAATTTCGCGGAGCAAGAAATAACGGATCACCTCTGTTCCCCAGCGCTTGCAGACATCGATCGGATCAACCACATTACCAATCGACTTGCTCATCTTTTGTCCATTGGCTGTGATAAATCCATGCACGTAAATACGTTTTGAGGTCGGAAGATTCGCCGAAAGCAGCATCGCTTGCCACATCGCCGATTGCTGACGCAAGTTGTCCTTGCCACACAGCTGAACGCCAGGCCAAAAGGTTTCGAATTTTTTCTGATCCTCTGGCCAGCCCAACGTTGAAATATAATTGATCAGCGCATCGAACCACACATACATCACATGATCTGGATCATTCGGTACTGGCACGCCCCAAGACATTTTTGATTTGAGACGCGAGATGCTGAAATCCGTGAGTCCATTTTCGACAAAATTTTTAATCTCTTTTAAACGAAATGCTGGCTGTACAAAATCGGGATCCTTCGAATATAATTCGAGCAATGCATTTTGATATTTTGAAAAACGAAAAAAATAATTTTCTTCTTTGATCAATTCAAGTGTATACGTTGGATGGATTGGGCATTTGCCGTCGGCTAATTCTGAATCTGTTTTTTCGAGCTCACAGCCAACACAATATTTTACTTCATATTGCTTCTTATAAATATCGCCGTTGTTATAACAACGCATCCAAAAGTCCTGCGCCGCGGCTTTATGATGCGTATCGGTCGTACGAATAAAATTCGTATAGCTCAATCCGAGTACATCTTTTAAGACATGAAATTTTGCCGCATATTCATCGACGTATGCTTGTGGATCTTGTCCTTTCTCTATTGCCTTACGCTGAATCTTCGTTCCGTGTTCATCTGTTCCCGTGTTGAACACCACTTCATCCCCTTTCAACGCTTGAAATCGCGCCAGCGCATCCGCTTCAATAATCTCCAACGCAAATCCAATATGCGGTTCGGCATTCACGTATGGGAGTGTGGTCGTGATATAAAACTTCTTCATAGTGGCGCGACGATAATAACAAATTCTCCTTTGGTGCTCGTACCTTGCAATTGTTTCATCACCTCGTCAATTGTTCCACGATAGAGGGTTTCATGCATCTTCGTGAGTTCGCGCCCAACAAAAACGCGTCGATCAGGTGCTAATACCTTTGCCAAGCTCGCAAGTGTTTTTTCAATCCGATGCGTTGATTCAAAAAAAATAGATGCGGTAGATCGTGCGGCCACCTCCTTCATCATCGTTTCTTTTCCTTTTTTATGCGGCACAAACCCGAGATACGCAAATTCATCCATGGGAAACCCACACACGCTGATGGCCGACGTCAGAGCCGATGGTCCAGGAATTGGGACGACGGTCACTCCATGCTCGTAACACGCCTCGACCAATGTTCCTCCCGGATCATTCACACCAGGTGTTCCTGCATCGCTGACGTATGCAAGCGACTCCCCCTTTTTCAATCGATCAACCAACTTCATGAGCGATCGCGCGTCTGTATGCTGATGAAGTGAGGTGAGTGGTCTTTTTAATCCAAGATGGATCAAAAGCTTGCTGGTCACACGCGTATCTTCGCACACAATCAAATCCACCTCCCCCAAGATGCGTCCTGCGCGTTGCGTAATATCTTCGAGATTCCCAATAGGGGTCGCCACGACGTAGAGTGTCCCAAACATAGCCCTTGTTATATCAGGATTTCTTATCTTAGACGAGCCCTGTATAATGGTTGCCATATGTCACGTCGCCATCTTGCTTTCATGCTTTCATGCTCTTGTGCTCTTGTGCTCTTTGGTTTTGGGTGTAAAAAATCTGCGCCTGTAGGCGTTGTTCCTGAACCAATCATACATCTCCAGCCCGTAGGGACTCCTGTTCCTTTACCAAAAGCCACCCCGCCATCTAGTGCAACACCAGAACCAAAAAAACCCAACGTGACAACGCCGTCCCCGCAAACGCCCCCCGCCCACGACGACTACTCGGATCAACAGATCATCTATTTGCGTAAAGTCATGGCTAATTTGAATAGCGCCTCTTCTTTCCGTGCCGATCTTACGATTCCAAGCGATGATAATGTGGCATCAGGTACGATTGAATTCGTGCGCTCCGTCGGTCTACATGGATTGCTCTCCATAGGCGGTTCATTACAAGCAGAAGTATATATCGTCGGAGCAGATGTACTGTTCCGATCAAATACCTCTACCTGGACCAACATTGGAAATACGACGGAAGGAGCACAGGTAAAACAGTTATTCCAATCAACCCTGTCTGGAACCGATCAAGCAGGAATTACCATTTCTGAAACCGCCCGCTTCTCACCAACTAAAGATGATCCGTCGGGTTGTCGTTTATATTCTTTTACTCAATACACTCCGGAAGGCAACAAACTCCCTCTCAAGGTGTGTGTCAAAAACGATCTTCCGGTAAGCATTTCCAGTCCAGCCGCAGGCGGAACAGTCGAAATTCGCTATCGTGATTTCAATCAGTGGATAACGATTTCACCCCCAAAGCTGTGAGCGTTAAAGGTACGTTGACCCCGTCGTTCGTGAACGACGTGGTTGACCCCGCCGCTCGCGAGCAGCGGGGTTGACGAGGAATAATATTTGTCTTATCCTACTTTAGCAGTCTCATAGCACGAGTGCTAATTCTCTTTTTCTATGATGCCTCACAACTTCACCACCAAAACCCAAGAAGCATTCCAACTGGCTCACCAGTTGGCGTTAGAAAATGGTCAACAAACGCTTGAACCCATCCACCTCTTCTTTGCTCTCCTCGAACAAGACGGGGGCGTGGTTCCAGCCATTTTAAAAAAATGTTCGGTTGATTTGCATACACTTAAAATCGAAGCCGAGGAAGGATTGAATCGTTTACCTAAAATGGCCGTGTCGGGAAATCTTGCACAACTCTTTCTCTCCCCTGAATTAGCCAAGACCGTGCAACAGGCTGAGCGCGCGGCAAAACATTTTAAAGATGAATTTATTTCCACAGAACATGTGCTGCTCGCGATGGCGGATGCGCAAGACGATATCGCGACGATGTTGGCACGACATGGCGTCACAACCGAAACTATTTTGCGAGCACTAAAAGAGGTACGCGGAAATGTTGTGATCGATAGCCCTGAACCAGAAAAGATGTATCAAGCGTTGGAAAAATACGCCAAAAATCTTACGGCCATGGCGCGCCAAGAATTGCTAGATCCGGTCATCGGCCGTGATGATGAGATTCGTCGTGTCATGCAAATTTTACTGCGTCGTACCAAAAATAATCCTGTCTTGATTGGTGAGGCCGGAACAGGAAAAACCGCGATCGTCGAAGGGTTGGCTCAGCGCATTGCAACGGGAGATGTTCCAGAATCACTCAAAGATAAGGAGGTGATGGCGCTTGATATCGGCTCTCTTGTCGCTGGGACAAAATTCCGAGGAGAATTTGAAGAGCGCATGAAAGCGGTGATGCGCGAAGTGGAAAAATCTGCAGGAAAAATCATTTTGTTTATCGATGAGTTGCATACGGTGGTTGGAGCTGGCGCGTCTGGGGAAGGTGGATCGCTGGATGCGTCAAATTTATTGAAACCGGCACTGGCGCGCGGGCAACTCCATTCTATTGGCGCGACGACGTTGCAGGAATATCAAAAATATATTGAAAAAGACGCGGCGTTAGCGCGGCGCTTCCAACCCGTCTATGTGGATGAGCCTGGCGAGGATGATGCCATCGCGATTTTGCGTGGAATCAAAGATAAGTATGAATTGCACAATGGGGTGCGTATCACCGACAGCGCAATCGTCTCTGCTGTTCACCTCTCTACGCGCTATATCACCGACCGCTTTCTCCCAGATAAAGCCGTGGATTTGATTGATGAAGCGGCGGCGGCACTCCGCATGCAGATCGATTCCCTCCCGGAAGAATTGGATAAATTGAAACGTGAACTCACAAAATTGGAAATTGAAAAACGCGCGCTATCCAAAGAAGAAGATCCAGATGCAAAAGAGCGTCTCAAAGAAGTCGACAAACGGTTTGCAGAAGTGCGTGAAAAAGCGGATGAATTGGAATTGTCATGGAAAGCGGAAAAAGAAGTGATCACTTCTATTCAGACAACGAAAAAAGAAGTAGAGCAGTTGAAAAGCGAAGCAGATATCGCCGAGCGCCGAGGAGATTTGGAAAAAACTTCGGAGATTCGCTATGGTCGTTTGCCACTCTTGGAAAAGCATCGCAAAGAATTGGAAGGAAAACTGCATGCATTACAAGGACAGCGAGGGCTCTTGAAAGATGCGGTGACGGAAGAAGATATCGCTCAAGTGGTCGCGCGGTGGACAGGGATTCCCGTTGAACGCATGTTGGAATCTGAAGCGGCCAAACTCGCGAAGCTCGAGGATGTGTTGCACAAACGCGTGGTGGATCAACAGGAAGCGGTGCACGCCGTGGCGAATGCCTTGCGACGTTCACGTGCGGGGATTGGCGAGGAAAAACGCCCGATTGGCTCTTTCCTCTTCTTGGGTCCAACGGGTGTGGGAAAAACGGAATTGGCCCGCGCCCTGGCCGCAACATTGTTTGATGATGAAGATGCCATGATTCGTGTGGACATGTCGGAATATATGGAGAAGCACACGATTGCACGGATGATTGGTTCGCCACCTGGGTATGTTGGATATGAAGAGGGCGGCCAGCTCACGGAAAAAATTCGCCGGCGTCCGTACTCTGTAGTGCTTTTGGATGAGGTAGAAAAAGCACATCACGATGTGTTCAACACGTTGTTACAGGTATTGGATGATGGTCGATTGACCGATGGGAAGGGTCGTGTCGTGAATTTCAAAAATACGATTATCATCATGACCTCAAACATTGGTTCAGATATGATTTTGGATTGGAGCAAGCGGAGTGGAGAAATTGGATTCCAAGAAGAAAAAACTGCGGGCGAAAAAGAAGAGGAAGAAAAAATTCGCACCAAGCTCATGGAATTATTGCGCGAACATTTCCGCCCAGAATTTTTGAATCGAGTGGACGAGATTGTGATGTTCAAAACATTGGGGAAAGAGCAGTTGGCACAGATTGTGGAATTACAATTGGTTCAAGTCGCAAAGCGCTTGGCGGAGAAAAAAATTACTCTCACCTTCACCGACAAAGCCAAAAAACTCGTGGCAGAAAAGGGCTATGATCCGGCCTATGGCGCCCGTCCGCTCAAGCGTGCGATCCAGGATTTGATTTTGGATGAGCTGGCGCTCGAAATTGTGGAGGGAAAAATTAAAGAAGGTGATGAAGTGACGATTGATGCGAGTAAAGAAAAAATTGTCCTAAAAATAAAACAATCCGTCACGATATAAAAGATGCACCGCCCCGATAGACCATCGAGGCGGTTTTCTTTTAGTGAGAGAAACGCTATTATCTGAATATGAACAGTTCTCCTATTGTTATTGGTCGGCCATTCTATGCGGGTGGGTTTTTCTATAATGCAAAAACTGGCTGTGTTTTACTTCATAAACGGGATGGAAATACGACATTCAATCCAAATAAATGGGGGTTTTTTGGAGGAAAATCTGAAGAGAACGAATCTGCGGAACAGTGTTTTATGAGAGAAATACAAGAAGAATTATCCGTTTCACTTAGAGAACAAGAACTCCGACATTTGTGTAGTTATCTCAATCCAAAATACAATATAGATCGCCACGTATTCTTTGTTGAAAATGCATTACAAAAATCAGAAATGATTTTACGTGAGGGTGAAGATTTTGATTGGATTCCCCTCGATCGAGTCGAGACGCTCGATCTTACGGATTCTACAAAACGAGATTTGAATACCTTTAAACAGATGTTGCAAGATACGTCGCGATGACCGCGGCCGTTTCGGCACGGAGCGTGCGTGAACCAAGCGAGACGATTTCGCATTTGGATTGTCTTGCCAGCGCGACTTCTTCTGGATCCCAGCCGCCTTCGGGGCCAATCCAAATTCCTAAGCTTTTAGCTGTTAGCTTATAGCTTTTAGACCGCTCTTTACCTACATCAAAAAATAAATTATGATCGTGTTCTTTTGCCTGCTCGATCGCTTGTTCAAATGTTATTGGCTCATACATCACGGGTACGATTCCACGACCGGATTGTTCCGCGGCCTCCTTTGCAATCATCTGAAGACGATCGAGTTTGAAATGTAATTTCACGGTGCGACGCGTGATGATGGGGACGATCGACGTAACGCCAACTTCTGTCGCCTTTTGTACAACCCATTCAAAATTTTCACGCTTGAGAAGCGCACAATAAAGCGTAACCAAACGCGTTGGTTCTCGATGATTGACCGCGACCTGATCGAACGTGACCGAGACTTCTTTTGGCGAAATTGCCTCTATCACCGCCTCTGCCTCATGCCCCTTTCCATCACCTAAGACGATGTTCTCTCCCTCCTGCAATTTCAAAACCCGTGCCATTTGATGCACGAGTTCTGGGTCTTGAAGAATGAATCGATGTTTTTTCATTCAACGTTTTTCAATTGACTTTTGATCTGCTTCCAGTGACTTAACAAAAACTTCTTGACCTCAGGCATCTCTACTTTATTGATTTCTTTTGATTTGGCATAAAACGCCAACACTTGATCAACCACCTCCTGAAATTTTTCCTGAGACAGCTCGCTCGCGTTCCCCAACTTTTTCACGACCTGTTTTTGCAATTCCATCGCTTTTTTCTGCGCTTGCTTGGTCAGCTGTTTGCCTTGACGAGACTGCAGAAAAAATCCAGCGGCCACTCCCATGAGGGCGCCAACGACTAATCCTGCTTTGAGATGAGATGAGTGTTTCGGCATAGATCTAAAGAATAACATACATTCGAGTAATGAGTAATACGTAATGTGTAATGTCGATCAAAAAAGTCTTCTCATACATTACTTATTACGCGATTACTCATTACTCCCCGCGTATCCACTCTGCAAACCGCCTCTTTCCTTCTTGGACTCCGGGTTGATCATAGGCGTTCACGTCGAATAATTCTCCTAGATAAGCGGTGGCGAGCATAAAAAATTGGAAGAGTTCACCCAAACCTCGCGCATCGAGTTTCGACAGGAATAGCGTTCCACTTGGTCGATGGCGAGACGCAAGCGCTTCTGCTGTCGCTCTTCTTTCTGCATGGATCAAATCTTGCATGGATCGCCCACCGATTCCATCAAAGGCGGAAGCAAAATAAGGGGCGGCTGGAAGTTTAATGTGTGCATTGAACTTTTCAATTTCCAAAAACGTAAACAGCTTGTCTGCGGGTCCTTCGATATAGAGCTGAATTTGGGAGTGTTGATCGGCCGCACCAATCCCCGCAATGGGAGTTGGCCCCATGGATACAGCCAATCCAGAACGATTTTTGGCCTTCCCCAGGCTCTCAGCAATCAACTGGCGATACCACAAAGCAAAGGTGAAGAGCGCGGAATGATACGGCATGAAAACAAAAAGCGATCGCCCATGCTTGAGATAGGCGTCAGCGTGAATCGCAGCGTAGATAGCGGGAAGCTGGTGAGCGGGATGATCTTTTTCAAATGATTTCATTTGCCCTGCGGCTCCATCGACCAATGCTTCAATATCTATTCCTGCCCAAGCTGCTGGAAACAAGCCGACGTCTGACAAAACAGAAAAACGGCCCCCGACATTCGACGGAATAATCAAACGGTGATATCCCTCACGACGTGCCCACTCGATCAATGTCCCCCGTTCTAGGTCTGTCGTTGCCACGATGTGACGCGTAAAATCTTTTCCGACTAATTTTTTCAACCGCTCTCGAATCACGAGAAAAGCAGACATGGGCTCGATCGTGTCACCGGATTTGGAAACAATGTTGACCAGCGTTTTTTTGAGATCCATCGAAGATAGGATCGAGGCGAGTTCGTCCGGATCGGTATTTGATCCAGCAAACAGAACCTGTCGTTTGAATGGTAACGCCTGAAGAATCGCTCGTGCACCCAAATCAGATCCACCGATCCCAAGAACCAATAGCGTCTCAAACGCCTTTGTCGCATGCACAAGTGATCGAACACGCTTTATCATCTCGTGATCAAAGGGTAAATCAAACCAACCTTGCGCATGACTTTGACGCTGAAGCCTTAAAGCAGAATGCGCATGAGAAAGTTTCCCTGCTTGCGATCGCAAAAAAGCCTCCGCAGATTCATGACGTGGCAAAAGAGCAAAAGTGGCGTCGTAAGATAAGGCCGAAGCCATACAGAACAAGAAGATTGTATCATTTATCACTTGACAGGAACAGTTTTTTGGCTTAGCTTTTGTCCGTACCTCAACAACCCGACAACCCTGAAAGGGGGTAGGAACATGGAAAAATTCAAGCTCCCACCGCTGCCAATCCAACCGAAATCGAAGTGGGGTCTACTGGCGGCGCTCCTCTTGTTCAGTAGCCCGTCACTGGAGGTGGTTGCTCTCGATCTCGCAACCAGCAAACGCGGCTACATGTGCCAGGCGTCGATCACGATGGCATGCTATCCTTTTCCCGATCCCTACTTGTGCGATGCGACCGGGTGCAGGGCCAGCTGTGGAATCTCCAACCGACAACTCAAACCTCAATTCCTGTTCGGTACGCTATTCGTGCTGGTACTACTGCACCTGCAGTTGTTCCGACGCTGCGATCGGCGCTACCGGCTCGACCACAGCAACCCGGATGTGACCTGGTGGAGATTTCTGAGAGATGGTCGCGCTCTTCGGCTCACGGATGAAGTCATCCAAATCACAGGAGACATCTTCCGCATCCTGAAAGAAGGCACACCCTTCGATCACGAGAACGTGCGGCTCATCATCCACTTCTACTCCCCACCAACGGTCGAGACCGTAGCCGTGCTCATGCGCTGGATGCGTAATCTGCCTCCCGTCAACTCACCCGAGTTCGGCGTCTACGTAGCCCAAGCCGCCCAAATCACCACGCGCATGACCCCCCACCTCCCCTTCTGGATCGAGCACCACCAGAAGCCCACCCACTGGGAACACCAGCCCGGGCATTCCTGCGACAACTGCTGGTGACCCCCCTCTTCTCCCCAACGACCCACACCATAACTTCATCTAACCCAAAGTTGTTCTCTTACATACATGGTGTGGGTTTTCGTTTTATCTAAAAAATCTAAAATTTCCTATCAACCTACGATAACCTATAATCAGCTATAGCTAGAAATAGGTTACTTCAATTGATACTGTTCTTTTAACCAACGATCGTTGTCGATAGATTCCAAACGGCCATACAGGGCTTCGTGTCTCATCTGATAACGCGTACGCAGCAACTCTAGGACTTCCTGACATTCGTAAGGATAGATCCAAACACTGTCTTGAAGTCGATGGAATCCGAATGATCGGAGAACCGTTCTGATTTTTTCTCTCAAAAATTTTTTCTTCTCCGGAATATCAAACATCAACACGCGCCAGCGTCCATCCCATTTGTCGGGCTGATGAAGTTGTTTTTTACCAAATTCATACGCTTTCCATTCCACCCATCCTTTTGGGGTTAATCGGATCTCCCAACCAGTTGGGGCTTGTCGTGCAACGATCCATCCACGCTTATCTAAATTCACGACCGCCCTTCGTGCAACTTGGTTTGGATATCGTCCTCGATAAGAACTGGGCACGAGATAAGCAAGCCCTGGGCAAACAAGAGCCGCACCAACCACGCCAACCGCTCCCACAACTCCTAGAACAGCTAATGCCATTTCCCCTTTGGTCATTCTTTCCTGCTGTGGAACCTGTTTCTTTTTTGCTCTTCTGTTCTGTTTTAATGTATTTTTTTTCATCTACGATAGGATATCAGAAAAAAGACATAGTAACCAATTTCTAGCTATAGCTGATTATAGGTTATTCTCATTTTGATCATAGATGAGTAGATCTCTGAAAAAATAAACACGTGTGTGTAACCAATATCTAAACCGTTTAGGACATGAGCTACTTAGGACAATGAATAGAAAACGTGTTATGATTGCCCCATGTTCGACTTTATTTCCATCGGAGATTCTGCCTTGGATGTTTTTCTTCATATTCATGAAGCCAGCGTATCGTGTCAGTTAAATAAATCTCAGTGCGTATTGTGTTTGGAATATGCCAATAAAATCCCCGTGGAATCGGTGACGAAAATTCCGGGAGCCGGAAATGCCTCAAATGCGGCGGTCGGTGCCCGTCGCCTGGGATTAAAATCCTCTCTGGTCAGTCACATAGGAAAGGATGATGTAGGCCAAGAAATGCTTGTGTATTGGAAAAAAGAAAACGTCGGAACGCGTTTGGTGCAAATCGATCAGAACCATGAAACAAATTATACAACCGTCCTCATCTTTCAGGGTGAACGGACGATTTTAATGCATAGCCAGCCAAGAACCTATCGATTGCCCCTCTTAGAACCAAGTCGTTGGGTGTATTACACCGCTCTGGGCAACAAGCATAAACACTTAGAAAAAGACCTCCTGCAATACCTCAAACAATCTCCTAAAACGCGACTCGCGTTTAATCCGGGAGGAACGCAGTTAAAACGCGGGCTCAAAGCACTCAAACCCGTGATCGCTCGATCTGAGCTTTTTATTGTAAACAAAGAAGAAGCGGAACGACTCCTAGAGGACGGGGTTCGACCTATGCCCAACCTTTTACTGAGCTTTATCCATCTTGGAGCAAAACAGGTGGTGATTACCGACGGATCAAATGGTTCTTACGCGACCAATGGGGATACCATGTGGCACTGCCCCATCTTCCCTGGAAAAATTGTGGAACGAACCGGTGCCGGTGATAGCTTTGCAACAGCTTGTGTGTATGCTCTCGACCATGGCTGGTCTCTCCCAGAGGCCATGCGTGCGGGCACAGCTAATGCGTGGAGTGTCGTACAAAAGATCGGTCCACAAGCTGGATTGCTCACGGCAAGTGAATTGAAAAAAGTGATGAAAAAATTTGCCAAGATATGCCCCTCTCTCCTGCCAAACCACTCCTAATCGAGGCGCGGAAAAAGAAATACGCCATCCCTGCGTTTAATGTTAATAATCTAGAAATTTTAAAAGCGGTCATGGCGGCGGCGGTAAAAGAAAAATCTCCCATCATTCTTCAAACCAGCGAAGGGGCGATTCACTATGCGGGCATGGAATATCTGATCGCCATGATTCGAGTGGCCGCCAACTCACCGATTCCTGTTGTTATGCATTTGGATCATGGGAAAGACTTACCATTAATCAAGCGTGCGATCGAGTCTGGATATACCAGTGTCATGTTTGATGGCTCATCACTCCCCTACGACGAGAACGTTGCAAAAACAAAACACGTTGTTGAGTGGGCGCGCAAACACGCCGTTTCCGTGGAAGCGGAAATTGGTGCGCTCAAAGGCATGGAAGACTTGGTAGACGTCAAAGCCAAAGATGCCGCTCTCACCAATCCAGATGAAGCCGCTCGTTTTGCACAAGAGACGGACTGCGATTCACTCGCGATCGCGATCGGGACGGCACACGGAGCTTTTAAGTTTAAGGGTAAAACACATTTAGATATTGAACGCTTGGAAAAAATTTCAAAGCTGGTCGATCTCCCCCTTGTGTTACATGGGGCGTCCGGGGTGCTGGAAGATGTGCTCGCGCTCGCCGAACATCATGGAGCAAAGCTTGGGAAGGCGCGGGGGGTTTTAGATGAAGACATTACAGAAGCTATTAAACATGGGATCGCAAAAATTAATATAGATACGGATTTACGTCTCGCCTTTACCGCCGGAATCCGTGAGGCGGTCGCCGACATGCCAAAAGTGATTGATCCGAGAGAATTGCTCGCGCCTGCCTCCCACCTCATCACGGAAGTCGCCGTACGAAAAATCAAAATGTTTGGTAGCATGAACCGGGCCTAGAAATGCTCTTCATGAAAAGCCCCCCGACGTTCGTCGGGGGGCTGTTTCTATCCTACAATCTTTATTTCACCGTGAAGGAGAAGGAGCCTTCGCTCACCACCTTCTTGGTTTTTGGATCCGTAAATTTAATCACTTGTGTATAGACACCTGGCTTCAAGGTCGCGCCAAGAACCTCATCAACATTTTTAGCAAACGCTTTACCAGACTTGATGCTTGCAGTGGCTGTAGAGCGCTTAACCGCCTTCCCACTCGCATCCATTAGTTCGCGTGAAACATTGAGACTCATGGAGTTTGCCGTGTCATTCTTTAATTCATATCCGAATTTGAGACGAGCACCTTTGGCCACGGCTTGAGGCAGGCTCATGAGCTTGACTGGACCAAGCGCTGTCTTGGGTGGCACGGATATCGGAGCGGCAGGAGCTTTTTCTCCATTTAATACCGCGCGTGTTTCTGCGCCCACAACACCATCGACCTTCAGGCCCTTGGCCTTTTGCATGGCTTTCACCGCCGCTTCGGTTGCTGGACCAAAGTTTCCATTCAGGGCAACTTTCTTATCGATGAAACCCCATTCGCGCAATTTGATCTGGAGCTGCATGACTTCATCACCCTTTGAACCGCGTTTTAAGGTTGACTTGAAGATATACGCGACCGGTTTAATCTCCGTAAACTTGAGTTCCGGCTTACCATCTTTTAGGGCGACATAGGTTACACGGAGATCATTGCGATAGTCGGCATTGGTATCAATGTCTTTACTTTGACCAGGCAAGAGAGAAAGCTTGACCGGTTCTGATTGAATCACAAGGTCAATCAAACCATTTTTTCCAACATTGCTCACTGTCACAGTGTGGCTGACTGCACCAACGGAGATTGGTGTTGCTTTGCCGACCGTGAAGCTCATTTGAACAACGACTGGAGCAATTAGGGATGGTGCTGGAGCTGGCGTGGGTGCTGGAGCTGGCGCGGCTGGAACAAAAATGACTGGGGCTTGTACGACCGCTGGCGCGGCTGGCGAGCCACCTCCTCCTCCCCCACCACCACCGCCTCCACCACCGCCTCCACCACCACCCGATTCTGCAAAGGTAAGCGTGGCTGTCGTTGATGTAGCATCCGTATTGTGTTGAGCATCAGTATAGGTCGCTGTTCCTGTACCACTTGCCGTGATTTCAATTGCCCCATCCTTGGTCGTCACTGCCGCAGATACCAGGGTAATGGCGGAAACGTTGCGGAAAATTCCAGACCCAGCAGACGTTTCTGTCAGAGTCAAAATTTCCACATCATTTCCTCCCGCACTGTTTACCGTAAATGGAACGGTGATCGTTTCAATGGTGTTTGCCAATAGGTTGCGGTTTTGATCCTGCACCGTTACATAAACGCTTCCTGGGGTGGTGAAGGATGAGACAAGAGTTCCATTTACATCCGTAATGAGGACAGATTCTGCGCTATGCGCAATCTGACCTCCGTTGCTTGTATCAAGAGTAACCGTTCCAGCATTGGCATAAGTACTCGCGGCAGTAAAGGTGCTTGTACCGACGGCAAAGGTGGCTCCCGAGTTAACCGTGAATGCACCTAAAGCAGTTGTGCTTGCCCAGATATTATAGGTTCCGCTTCCCGTCATCTTTAACACGTTATAGAGACCGGTACCGACGCTCTTTGAACCTGAACCGCTGTATTTGACCGTACCGCTCCCTGCCGTCAATGTCCCGTTGTTAACAAAGGAAGAATTAACATCTAGGGTTCCAGTATTTCCATGAACAGTTCCTACGTTAGTCAAATTGCCAGTCGTCGTTGCCGTTCCTGAACCTACTCTGAGGGTTCCATTGTTCTGCAAGGTGGATGAGAACAGCATGTTGCCATCGTTAGCACCGATGGAGCCCGTTGAGCTCACGGCTCCAATAAAGGTCTTGACGCCATCCGTTGAGGTCACGGTACCTGAGGCGATGTGTGTATCTCCAACCACTGTCAGAGCATTGCCAGCAGAAGAGAGAGTTCCTGAGCTTGTTGAGTTGAGATAACCATTAATGGTTGAACTCGCGGCAAAAGTTGCGGTTTCACCAGATTTGATGTTGATGAAATTGTTGTAGAGAGTACCTGCGATAGATTGAGCATTGCCGCCAGTGAGACGAACGATGCCGGTTCCTGCGGTAAAGGTCCCTGTGTTAGTAAAGTTTGCCGCTAGGGACAACATACCTGCATGGCCCAGAATTGTTCCTGCGTTGGTCAAGCTACCCGTAGACGTTGCTGTACCAGATCCCACATGCAACGTTCCATTGTTTTGTAAGGTGCCAGAGAAAATTTTGCCACCAGAGCTTGAACCAATCGATCCTGTTGATGTCACATTGCCAGTAAAGGTCATGGCACCAGAAGTGGAGGTGACCGTTGTACCGGACAGGAGAGTAGAAGCACCTGTCACAGTGAGTGAGTTGGTTCCAAGGGTCAAAGTACCGGAATCAAGATTCAAGGTTCCACCCACAGCCAAGTCGCCAGATTGAGTGATCGTCCCACCATCAATATCAACATTGTTGACGGTGGTGAGTGGGTTAGTCTGTGTACCATTAAAGCGGACCGTTCCTGTACCGGCGGTAAAGGTGCCAGAATTCGTGATCCCAGCAACCAATGCAAGAGTACCTGTGCGTCCTTGGATCGTCCCTGCGTTTGTGAGAGCGCCGGTGGAGGTTGTGACACCTGAACCAACATCAAGGGTTCCATTGTTCTGCAAGGTGGATGAGAACAGCATGTTGCCATCGTTAGCACCGATGGAGCCCGTTGAGCTCACGGCTCCAATAAAGGTCTTGACGCCATCCGTTGAGGTCACAGTACCTGAGGCGATGTGTGTTTCTCCAACTACCGTCAGAGCATTGCCAGCAGAAGAGAGAGTTCCTGAGCTTGTTGAGTTGAGATAACCAGCAATGGTTGAGCTCGCGGCAAAGGTTGCAGTTTCAGCAGATTTGATGTTGATGAAATTGTTGTAGAGAGTACCTGCGATGGATTGAGCATTGCCGCCAGTGAGACGAACTGTACCAGTATCTCGATTGTATGTGCCGGCGCTGGTGAAGTCTGCAGCAAGTGAAAGTAAACCTGTGTTGTTGTTGATGGTGCCTGTGTTTGTAAGGGCGCCGGTGGAGGTAGCGGTACCTGAACCAATGCTGAGGGTTCCTGCATTGGTAACGCTAGAACCAAAAGACATGTTTCCACTTGTTTCTGAAAGCGTTGCTCCGCTGGCGATATTCGCTGTTCCTGTGAGCGTAAGGGTGCTGGTTCCCATTGCCAAGGTTCCTCCATCGACTGTCAGGTTGTTTGTAACAGCTAGGTTGCCGTAGTGGGTGATCGTTCCTGCATCAACATCAAGGTTGTATAAATCCACGAGGATGTTGACCTGGTTGCCATTCAAACGAAGTGTACCGG
>VGLT01000004.1 GCA_016866635.1 Candidatus Uhrbacteria bacterium | reverse complement strand
CATCTTTGGACGCGTATTATGCAGCATTCCGTCTTCCGGATTTTTTGTATAATTTAATTATTCTTGGTGCTTTGAGCGCAGGATTTATCCCCGTGTTTACGGAATATCTTGAAAAAAAGGGAAAAGGGGAGGCGCAAAAACTCGCTGAGCAAGTTGTGTCACTCGTATTTGTCGTCATGACAGCGCTTGCCTTGGTTTTGATTGTGCTTGCCCCAACGCTTGTCCCTTGGACGACACCTGGATATGAGGGCGAGAAATTGGATCTCACGATCACTTTATCTCGTATCATGTTTCTCTCCCCGATTCTCCTTGGACTATCCGGTGTGATGGGCGGTGTTTTGCAATCGATGCGACGTTTTTTGCCGTTTGCCCTAGCCCCCATTTTCTACAATATTGGCATTATCCTTGGTGCGCTTGTTCTTACCCCGCGTTTTGGTCTCCAAGGATTGGCCTGGGGTGTTGTCATGGGCGCGTTGTTTCATCTTTTGATCCAAACCTCCGTTGCAGGCATACGAAATTTGCATTGGCCATCCCTTAAACCAGACGGGGTTCGCCAGATCCTAAAGCTGATGGGTCCGCGCACCCTTGGCCTTGCGATGACGCAAATAAATTTAGTCATTTTGCTCGCGCTTGCCTCTTCCTTGCCCGAGGGATCGGTCAGCGTGTTTAATCTCGCAACAAACTTACAATCTTTTCCGATCGGGATTATTGGCGTTTCTTTTGCGATCGCAGCATTTCCTGCCTTGTCTCGGGCCGTTTCTCAAGTCAATACCCAAGCGTTCCGTGATTCGTTTTCGCATGCCGCGAGAAATAGTATATTCTTTCTTGTTCCTATCAGTGCCTTGTTTCTCCTCTTCCGCGCGCAGATCGTCCGTTTACTCTTTGGCGCAGGAGCATTTGATTGGACGGCGACACGGCTCACGGCGAACGTTTTCGCCTGGTTTACGCTCTCACTTGTCATGCAGGGGCTCATCCCGCTTCTCGCTCGTGGATTTTACGCGCTCAAAGATACCTGGACCCCATTGTGGATTGGTCTGATCAACGAGGTGATCCTTGCTGTTTCTGCGTATGTTCTTCGTAATTATTTGGGGGTCGAAGGGCTCGCTATCGCTTTCACCATCGCTTCAACCGTTCAGATGATCCTCCTTTTTATCTGGTTAAATCGTCGTCAACGAGCGCTTGATCTAAAAAATATTATTTATTCTACGTTTAAAATAATTCTTGCGACGCTTGCTCTTGGACTGGTCGCCTATCCCCTCCGTCAATGGATTGGGACGATGTATCCACTCGTAAAAGCTTGGCAAGTCATTTTGCAAGCAGTGGTTGGCGGCATGGGAGGTGTGCTCGCATTCTTGCTGGTGGCCTGGCTCCTGAAGTCTCAGGAGCTAACAGAATTCCTACGTGGTTTCAAAAAACGATTTGAAAAACATTAATACCGTCTTCGGCCGTGTTTTTGTCTCCGCATCGTCTGATTGACGAGCTTTTTCTTTTCGCGGATTTTTCCGGCCACGGCTTCCATGCCCGGGCCGTGCACGTTCCGCTTCTTTTCGGATTTTGCGATCGGGAGATGGCGTGCCTTGACCACGATTGGAGTTCCTTGAAAGCTAAATTTTTCGCGCAACCGTTTTTCAAAAAAGCGAATCCAGTTTTGATGGAGATTTTCCTTCTCTCCGTGGACGGTAATTAAAAAGGTCGGCGGAGCATATCCGACTTGTGCGACATCGTAGATACGAGGAGATTTTGGTCCATAACTCGCAAGCGGTTTCATGGTTTTGATGCAGGCTTTTAAAAGGCGATTGACGGCATTGTAATCAATGTGTCGATAGCGCTCCGCTTGAACCTTTAGTGCTTCATCTAAGAGTTTCGTTGTTCGTTGATGGGTGAGAGCGCTGGTAAAAATCATGGGAGCCCAATGCAGGAAAGGAAACAATTGACGGAGCAACGCCTCATATCGATTGGCTGTTTCCGGCGTCTTTGCCTCGACCAAATCCCATTTATTGGCAACTAAAATTAATCCTTTGTTGGACTCTTCTAGCATGCCCGCGAGGTGACGATCTTGTGATGTTGGATCGCTGGTCGCATCAAATACTAAAAAAGCCACATCTGCAGAGCTGATCGCCTGTTGATTACGGCGGATTCCCTCGTCCTCTAGTCCTTTGGTAATCTTTGATTGTTTGCGCATGCCTGCCGTATCCACCAACACCAGGTCTTGATCCCGATAAGTGATCCAGGTGTCCTGTGGTTCGCGCGTGGTGTGAGCGATGGGGGAGACGATGACCCGTTCTTCCCCAAGGATAGAATTGACGAGGGAAGATTTTCCAACATTTGGTCGCCCAATGACCGCGAGCTTTAATCTCTTTTTCCCTTCAGAAGGGATCGCAGGATGACCAAGTCGATCTAATTCTTGCAAACATTCTTCCAGGAAATCACCAACCCCAAAGCTTGTTGTTGCACTGATAGGGCGAGCCTCTCCTAGTTGAAGATTATAAAATTCTGGTTGATGAGCAAGAGATCGCCCGGCCAAGCGATCTGTTTTGTTTGCAAGGAGCCAAATATGCTTGTGCAATCCGCGAACTTCTCGTGCAAGATCTTGATCCTGAGGAAGAATGCCAGCCTGTGCATCGACGACGAATAAGACAAGGTCCGCTTCTTTGATCGCATGACGCGCTTGCTCACGAATCCCTTGTCCGATCACATCCGATTCCGTATCCATCCCACCCGTATCCACGAGCTCAAATAACATGCCGTTCCACAAAACGGTTCCATAGTTTCGATCACGTGTTGTGTGCGGCTGATCACTTACTAAAGCGCGTCCGCTTTCTGTTAAGCGGTTCCAGAGGGTCGATTTTCCCACATTGGTGCGCCCTACAAGAGCGACCAGCGGCAGCTGTCTTGTTCGTTTGATCATACATTACTAGTTACGAGTTACTGGTTACTAGTTACCACTTCCCAACCATGGAATAGCTCGCTTCCCCAAGAATCACGAGGAAGTCCGTATTATTAGACAAAACCTTCTCCGTGACAAGGGTGTGACTAAAAGAGACGCTTGCATCGAGTAGTTTGCGCAAACGAGCCAGCGAGGTTGGTTTTTTTCCACCCGTTAGGTCATAAATCACCGTTCGTTCATACCCGCGTTGAACAGCATTGCCAAAGGCTCCAACCTCAAATCCTTGTTTTTCCAGAGAAGCGGCAATTTGCGCCGCAAAACCTGTCCGAGCCGTTCCATTTTTAATTTCAATTTGAGCGATCTCAACCGGTGCGACCACGGCGGTCGTTGTCGCCTGTCTCATCGCAAATGGATTTTGCGCGATGGTGCGAATTTCTGACCAATCCTGCTTGCGGGGAAATAGCATATAGGCCCCATTGACGGTTGCCGAAACCAACTCGCCATCCGGCGCATCTGTCAGTACATGTGTCGTGACTTTTTCCATCGATAAATCCGCCGCGCGTGGCGCGAGAGTCAAAATATCCCATGGGCTTAAATCTGTTTGAATGTGTTTGCTGAGAACAGCGTAGATCTCTGCGATTTTGGTAGGATTTCCCAGCGTTCCAATGGATAAAAGTTTTTTGCGTACCGCTAACAAAACTAATTGTTGACGACGACTTCGTGCAAAATCTGATCCCTCCCCATTATTGCCATGTCGCGACCGCACGTACGTCAACGCGGTTGCTCCATCCATGCGCTGAACACCTTTTTTAAATGACACGGTCATCCACTTGTCATCGGTCGTTGGGAATTGTGGATCAGTAAATCCTTGCGGGACATCGATTTCAACTCCGCCAATAGCATCGATGAATTTGGCAAAACCTCTAAAGTCAACGCGGATGACATGGTCGATAGGTGTTTCAAGAAGTTTAGAAAATGCTTCGGCTGTGCGTACAGCTCCTTCCCCCGGATGCGCTTCTTCCGCGTAGGCATTAACCGAATTGATTTTTTCAAACTGACCTCCACCTAGAGGATAGGCCATGTCTCGCGGAATCGATACCATCGCGATCCGTTTTTCCTTAAGATCGACTGAGGCAAGTAAAATGGTATCCGTGAGTTGTGGGCCGTTGTGCCCATCGCCACCAACGCCAAGTAATAAAAGTGTAAATGCTGTTTTTTGGACCGGGCTTTTTTCTGTGTCCGTTCCGAGGACGAGCCGTCGTACCCCTGCAATACCTGGGACATGTTGTATCTCCGATAAAATAGTTGTTCCACGATTGGCCGCTCGATACGACGCATTGGCACCAATAGCCGCTATCACAGCAACCACGAGCACAAAAACAACGGCCACCAAATACGTTTGGCGGCGTGCGCGGCGTTCTGTCGATTGATCAACAAAATTGATGTGCAAGGGCGGATCTTTTTTAAACATGTGTGTAGTCAGCCTAACAGTTTTTTTCCACAGAGGCAACCCATGTTTCATGCTTCATGTTTCATGCTATAATGACTTCGTGCTTGTTATGAAGAAGTTTTTACAGGCGATGCATTTTTTTAATGTAAAACGCTTTTTGTTGGTGTTATTTGCGCTGGTTCTGGTTTCTTCTGTTTTTCTTCCAAAGACGTTTTCAGTTGAGGGGGAGATTGTGAAGTTAAAATCGTTGAACGTTGTTGCAGTAGAAAAACCCGAAGAATCTCTCCAGGAAATAAAGAAAAAAACAGAAGAAGCAGAAAAAAAGAAGGCAGAGGAAGAGAAGGCAAAAGCTACGGTTCCAAAGGAGGCGGGTGTGAACTGTAAAAATGTCAGCATTCTGAGCAACCCGGGGGCATCGATCGTCTGTTTTGTTGTTGATATTTTTACTTGGTTCCTTGGATTGATCATTAAGTTGCTCAGTTTGATTATTTTTATCTTGATAGAAATTCTATTAGCGTTTGCCAAATATAATGACTTCGCGAACGCAACACCGGTCGAGATGGGTTGGAAGATTGTGCGTGACATTTGCAACATGTTTTTTATCGTGATTATCCTTGTTTCTGCCTTCTCCACGATTTTGCAGTATCACAGCGACTTTCACTACACTAAGGTTCTTCCTAAATTATTACTCATCGCGGTCTTAATAAATTTTTCACGTACCCTGATCCAACTCCTGATTGATTTTTCACAGGTCGTCATGTTGACCTTTGTGAACGCGTTTTATCAGGCGGGTGCAGGAAACTTTGTGCAAGCCTTAGGACTAGCTCAATATTTGCAGGTGGCAGAAAGTACCACGGGCGGATCGGGAGAGGTTGCGGCTACCGCACTCAATGTTCTCTTGTCATACATGTTGGCCGTGATTTTGTTGATCATTACCGTTGGGGTATTGGTCATGTTTATTGGCTACATCATTGCTCGCGTCGTTGGTTTATGGATTGCGTTGATTTTTTCGCCCATCGCGCTTTTTGAACTAGCCGTTCCTGCAAAGCTTCAAAAAGGAATGAGCGCATTTACGACCAAATATTGGTCTCGCCTCTCGACGATGCTAGCCGGAGGGCCAATCATTGCTTTTTTTCTTTGGCTCACATTAGCAACAGTTCAAGAAACCGCTGGATCAGGAGCGTTTTCCCAGAGTTTGGGATTATTTGGTGCGGATAAAGGAAATGCAGGAGGATTTTTGAGCCAAATTGGTAACAGCCAGGGGATCGCCTCATTTATCATTGCGATTGCCATGATGTTGCTAGGATTAGACGCGGCTATGGAGGCGTCACAGGGGATGGGATCGACCATGGGAAAATTTGCCGCGGCAGTTAAAAGCCGAACGGAGGGCGCCGTACGATTTGCCGGCCGCCAGTTTGCAAAACCAGTGACAGTGCCGGCTGGATGGGCTAAAGCCGGTGGGATTGCGGCGGGTGGGTTTGGTGCTGGGAAATTACTCAAGGGAATTGGGAAAATGCAGCAATCAGATAACAAGGGTGCAAGAATTCTGGGTGCGATCGGCGGTGCAGCTCTCGCAAGTCCGCTTGTTAAGATGAAAAAGATTGATAATGAGCGTGTCAAAAAGAACCTAGAAGCCAAAGAAAAGGATTTGAAGGACCTGAGTTACGATGAAAAACTCGTCATGGCCAAGTCCAATATTTTGCCAAGCATCACGAAAGCGGAAAAACAGAAGCAGGCCAATTTGTATGCTGATTTAGGTTCTGAGAAATCGCAAGCAGACCAGACGAAGAAGAAAGCAAAAGAACATGAAGACGCATTACTTAAGGCGAATCCTAAAATGGATCCAATGGAAGCAAAACGCGAAGCAACTGCCCGAGCGATGTCGGATGTGGCGGCCGCGACAGCTGGTCACCTTGCTTCCGCTAAAGAAGGCTATAAGAAATTGGGCATGAGCGATAAGGTTGGAGAGATGGACAAGTTACTGGAAGCGAATCCGTCTCTCATTATGAACGATGAGGATCGTGAAGCTCTCATTCAGAAAAAGAATCTCGATCCAAAGTGGAAGGAGGGTTTGTCAGCCGATGCATTATCGCGCGCAAGTACATCCGCATACTTGTCTGATGCTTTTATTAGGGATGATAAAGGTAACTTTATCGGTGTTGATTCGGCAAAGAAACGAGCATTTCTGGAGAAGCACGAAGGAACGATGCTGGGAGATAACGTGGGAGCATTGTTTAATTATGTTGAGGGTGAAGCTGGCGCTGGGAAAACTGTCACCAGGAATGATATGAATAATTTGATGCTTCAGAAAGACGTCAAATCAGGAAAATCATTCTTATATGATCCAAAATCCGGACGCGTTAGAAGCGCCCCAGAGCAAAAGGCAGTCAGTGATTATAGGGCTTCTGTTGGGAGAGCAAAGACAGCGGTGTCGAGCCTTGGAGGGCATGAATTTTCAGATCCTGCCGTTATGAGCACTATCACGACGACGCTACCCAATATGTCTATGGATGAACAAATGGCACTTGCAGCCCAGAATGGACCGGAATACAGAAATGCAGTGGTGGATAGCTATGGGGAAGCTATTAATATGGAATTGGGAACTCTTACGACAAAGGCTGATCCGGTAACAGGTCGAGTGTCTGATGATGATTTAAAGTCCATTTTAAATCATACGACAGATATTGGTAGTCAGGTGCAGGGGTCTGGGATGTCGACTCCAGAGCGCATGAAGATCATTGCGGGTTTCGATGGAGGTATGGAGGTTTTGTCTAATCGTCAAAATTTGGATCGGCTAGGCAAGCGTAATGAAAGGATGCTTCAGCAGGTGCTGACCGTAGGAGCGGATCTCATGATTGATATTGATAAGAGATTAGCCAGAAAAGAAACGCTTTCGGATTTAGAAAAGGCGGTCAAGCGGGTTATGGATCAAGCACAAAAAAACCTCCCTCGAAGAAAAAATTCAGCGACCGGAGAAGAAGCGGCTCCGGCAGCTTACCGAAAGATTATTTATCGTGATTAACTATGGATCGGAGGACTTGGTTAGCGAATTTTGAGCAATCTCCCGCATCCGTGCAGGAGTATTTGCTTGATACGAAGGAAAGCAAGAACGAGTCCATTGCTCAAGACAAGCTCTCCTACGACAACGACGCCTGGGATCGAGTCATGGATGTGGTGTGGGATTTGGTGTTTACCAATCTTGCGCGCCAGGAATTCCGTGATCGGATTAAGGCGCTAGCGGGGGATCGCAAGCCTGAAGATGTCGAGCGCGCCGTTCTCTTTTATGTTGTTCTCCCATTAGCTGATCTTGTGTTTTGGGATGTGGAAGGTCGATTGCAGGAACTCGGTATGTCCATGGGGGATATTCAGGCTATTCCACGCATTTCACTTAGACCTGTTTCTTATGGTGCTGGTGTTCGTCGGATTGCCTCACAGGCCAAGTTGAGTATTTTGGCTGAGGAGATGTTGCGCCGTTTGCGTGAGTTATTCATTTCCTACATTAAGGGTGTGCGCACGATTGAGCAGATGAAAGAGATGCTCCAGCGCTCACAGGGCGATGGGGGAATTGGTTTAAGTAAGGATCAAGCAGATCAATTTTGTGAAACGATGGTGGCGTTTTTATTCACCACCCAAGTTTTGTCTGAACAAGAATATGCAGATTGGCTGACGAGTAAACAGAGGGAAAGCGAGACGCGAAACGCGGATCGCGGAATGCCAGATTCTAGGGCTCCGGGTTCCGAGCTTGGCGATGAGGAAGAGGTCAAGGCAACAGCGGCGAGCGGGCCAACGGGGGAGAGGATGATGATTGATGAAGTGGTCGAGCAGACCATGCAACAAATCGCTTTACCACAACTTGAGGAATACATTCAAAAACGTTTGCGCAACGTTATTTCCACGCGTCTGCGTGATGTGCGCAGTGCCATTCAAACCAAGTCCATTCTGGAACGTGAGGCTAAGGTCGGCGGAGTCGAATTATCCGCAGAGCAGGTCGAGCGTGTCGCGAGTATCATCGAACAAATGTATACGGGGCATCGCATTCCTATCGAGGAGGAGGAGAAAAAACGGATTGACGAGACCCTGGCCGCTCAGCAAACCAAGGTTGAAGAGAGAAAGAAGCGAGAAAGCGAGGAACATGCAAAATGGTTTCAGGAAAAAATTCAGCAAGTGCGTCCGGAGGAATTGTTGCGCAAGCAGTTTGAAGCGGCTAAAGCAATGGCGATGAACCCCGCCGCTGTTCCTCCACAAGCCACCAATGTTCCTCCACCTAAACCTCTCAACGTTGATACCATTCAAGCCCCTGTCAAATTGGTTGGTCTTGGTGAGGAGCTGGCGGGTATTACATTGGCGGAGTTTCGTCGTCTCTCTAAGGATCCAAATCAGGCAATAGAAAAACTTCGGCAAAAATTTGAAACGCTGAAAAATGAATCCTTTGATCGCTGGACGGAGGGGATCGAGGCGTGGAGACAGTCTCCATTGCAAAAACAGTACCTGACACTGGTCGCACAGAGTTTTGCCGCTGGCAAACCCGTGGCAGAACTTGTGGTAGAAAAGCGAGCCAAAGACCCATCCCTGCCGACACCAGAAGAACTAAGTGCTATCATTAAGCTGAACAGTGAAATACAGTTTTAGCTATGCCCGAGAAATTCGTGGTTCCACAATTTATTGATAACGAAGACAAGATTTTGGGCCCGATCACCGTCCGGCAGTTTTTGATTATGTTGGTGACGGTGTTTGTTATCTTTATTGAATATGCGATTTTGAAGTTTGTCTATCTTATTTTTGCTGGACTCATCACTGCGGGTATCGGCGCGGTCTTTGCCTTTGTGCGCATCAATGGACAGCCATTTCATATTTTTTTCGTAAATTTTCTTCAAACAAACGTACGACCGCCTCTCCGCGTGTGGCACAAGGAGTTGAGTGATTCAGATTTGCGACGACTCTTGGTGGAAAAGAAACAAGAAGTCGTGGCGAAACATGTCCGTAAACCCCCTCCCGCTACGACTCGTTTGCGCGATATGGCCCTCACGGTAAATACCGGAGGCGTGTATAATGCAGAAGATGATTATGCAGAGTAAAAAACTTTCAGGGTCAAAACCAGGGCTTCCTTCACAGAAGTTTTTAGATATCGCGGAGATTCGCGAGGACACGGTGATCATGAAGGATGGAACCCTGCGAGCGGTTTTGTTGGTCTCTAGCGTAAACTTTGCGCTAAAATCTGCAGACGAACAAAACGCGATTGTTCAAGCGTACATGCAGTTTTTGAATGGATTAGATTTTCCGATTCAGGTCGTGATCCAGTCACGCAAGATGAATATTGATAAATACATGAATCAATTGGCGGAAAATGAAAAAACACTGACCAATGATTTATTAAAAAAGCAGATCCACGATTATCGTGATTTCGTAAAACAGCTTGTTCAATTGGGTGAGATCATGCAAAAACGTTTTTTTGTAGTTGTGCCCCTGAATCCGGCAAATGATAAACAAAAAGGATTTTTTCAGCGTTTAACAGAGATTTTTTCTCCGAGTCTCGCCATTCATTTGTCGGCAGAACGTTTTAAAAAGCAGAAATTTGATCTTGGGTTACGCGTCAGTCAGATCAGCTCTGGGCTTTCTTCCATGTCTCTCAGTGCCGTGCAGCTTGATACACAGAGTCTGATTGAGTTGTTCTACACGGTGTACAACCCAGAACTTCAGGAGACGCAGAGATTGATCGATGTGAGTGAACTACAGCTGGAAGATTCGTAAGCATGATATAATAAATCCATGGCCTTTGAACCTCAGGAAAAAAAAGAAGGAATTGATGCCTCTGCTGTTCTGGCAGAGGGTGTTAAGTTAAAGAAAGGGCTGAGTAAGACAGAGCTCAAACAACAACAGGAGACACAAAGAGTGGCGCTGGAAGAAGAGCGCGTCTATCGAAAAGGCGTTGCGAGCATCAAGGATTTGATCGCGCCAGCCTCGATGAAGGTAGAGCCTTCCTTTGTTCGTTTGGGCGATATCTATTGCCGCACACTGTTTGTCGTGACCTATCCCCGGTATGTCTCTGTCGGATGGGCCTCGCCCATTATTAATTTGAGTGCGCAATTAGATATTGCCATGTTTTTCTATCCGATCAAAGCGGATATTATTTTGAAGCAACTCAAGAAAAAAGTGGGTATTTTGGAGGCAGAAATCTCTGGGAATGCGCAAACGGGCAAGCCACGTGATCCAATTGCGGAGACGGCTCTACGCGATATCGAGCAATTACGCGATGATCTCACGCAAGGGATCGAACATTTTTACCAGTTCGCTTTTTATTGCACCTTTTATTCATCGGATAAGGATGAACTCGAGCGCATTACCGCAAATGTGGAGAGCACCTTTGCCGCCATGTTGATCTACACGCGGCGCGCATACTTCCAGGCGGAACAAGGGTTCAATTCAACGCTCCCTGTTGGAAACGACGAATTGCAGATCACGTTTAACATGAGTACGTCGCCGATCGCTTCGTCCTTTCCATTCACCTCTGCAGAGCTCACCAGCGACAATGGCATTCTCTATGGAGTCAATCGTCACAACAATTCTTTGATTTTGTTTGACCGTTTTTCTTTGCAAAACGCGAACGCAGTTATTTTTGCCACCTCCGGTGCCGGAAAAAGCTATACGATTAAGCTCGAGGTAATCCGATCAATGATGTTGGGTGTGGATGTCATCGTGATCGATCCAGAAATGGAATATAAACATTTGTCCGATGCGGTCGGCGGCACCTATATTAATATCTCGCTATCTTCAAGATCAAAAATTAATCCGTTTGATTTACCCAGACCATCAAGCGAGTCCTATCAGGTAGAGGACCTGATTCGGAGCGCGGTCATCACGATTAAAGGGTTGCTGCGTTTGATGTTGGGCAAGATTACCACGGCAGAAGATTCCATTTTAGATCGAGCGCTGCTGGAAACATTTGCCAAAAAAGATATTGTGCCAGGTGCAGATATCACAACGCTTGAGCCACCGATTCTCCAAGATTTTCAAGATATCTTAGAGGGGATGGAGGGCACGGCTGAGCTGATTGTAAAGCTCAAGAAATACACGGAAGGGACCTTTTCAGGATTGCTCAATTCGCCCACCACGGTGCAGATGAATAATCAATTGGTGATTTTCTCTGTACGTGATTTGGAGGATGAGCTACGTCCCATGGCGATCTACACCATTGTAAATTATATTTGGAACGTGGTGCGCTCTGAGCGCAAAAAACGCATTCTTGTCATTGACGAAGCGTGGTGGTTGATGCAGTCAGAAGATTCAGCCAAATTCATCTTTGCACTCGTCAAGCGCTGTCGTAAATATTTCTTAGGCATTACAACCATTACACAAGACGTCAATGATTTTTTGACCTCACCTTATGGTCAGGCTATTGTGACCAACAGCTCGATGCAACTATTGCTCAAACAATCTCCAGCGGCCATCGATCTCATTGCGCGAACCTTTTTGCTCACCCAATCAGAGAAATATTTGCTTCTTGAATCCGGGGTAGGGGAGGGAATTTTCTTTGCGGGAGCAAAACATGCGGCGATTCAAGTTGTGGCATCGTATACAGAGGATCAGATCGTGACCACAAATCCCCAACAGCTTTTGAAAATTGAAGCGGAAAAGAAAGCCTTTGCGGAAGCGCAGAAGGAAAAGGCTGGGTAGCATTTAGCATAAAGCATTTAGCATGTAGGTTATGCAACGAAGAACTATCGCCATCTTGCTCGTCGCCATCGGGGCTCTCTTGATCCTCGCGGTACTTGTTTGGTTGTTTTTAGGCAATCGGAGATCAACACAGCAGCCGCCTCCCATTCAGCCTTCGCCAACGATTCGGACATCTCCTGAACCCAATCCGACCTCTACAGCCTCAGTTCCCGCTATTCCTCAGAGTGAACGCGAGCTCCAGGATCGTCTTAAGCGTCAAGCGAGTGATTTTGCCGCGCGTATGATGAGCTATGCAAGTCTCGATGAATTTATGGGGATGAAAAGCGTCTATGTAAACGCACAACCAGCGGTGCAGGCCTTTTTAGAAGGTGAGAGAAAGAAGCTGATCGCCGCGCATCCAGCCATTGGCCCGAGCTGGGGGCAGACCTCGCGTGCATTGACATCTAAAATTACATCACCTCTTCCTCTAGGAGCCAAGACCGAGGTTCAGTTGACGGTTCAGGTTCAGCAAACCATTGAGGATGGAGCAAACACAGAAGTGCAATACGCAGAAGTTGACATGACCCTGCAATGGCAGGATAAAACGTGGGTCGTTTCGCGTGTGTCTGCGAAACCGATCACGTTGTAATGCTTCAACACATTTTAGATGTCTTGTACCCACCCACTTGTGTAAGTTGTCAGAAGGCGGGTGAATGGTTGTGCGAAGATTGTCTCGCGAGTATTTATGTTGAGCAAAAAACGGAGAAGCTCCAGGGTTTCTCGTCGGTAACGGTTTGCGGTCACTACGCAAACCCAATCCTGCGTCGTGTGCTTACAACATTTAAATATCGATCTGCCTATTGTTTGCGAGAGGTATTGGGAGCGATCCTGAAGCGATTTCGTCACGAATATGTGTCACCGTGGCCATGGGCAAGGGAATCGTCCATGACGATTACCCCCGTTCCAACGGACCAGCGTCATGTGAGAGAAAGGGGATTTGATCACGCTGCTGTTTGCGCAGATGTGGTGCGAGAAATTCTCGTTCCATGGGGAACGCGTGATGAGCTTTTAGAGCGAGTAAAGCAGGTCACCGCGCAAGCCGCGCTCCCCGCCGATGAGCGGCGTCAGGCCAACATGAAAAATACGTTTGTCGCGAAGAAGTGTGTCACGACACCGGTGTTACTTGTGGACGATATTTTGACAACGGGATCCACGATACAAGAGGCGGCAAGAGCACTGCAGGAAAAGGGGATACAGGATATCCACGTATTCGTCTTTGCCAGAGGAACGTAGCATGCACCTAGGGTTTGGAAGGATAACGTACGACAAGCAGAAGACTGTCTTCTAGCGCTTCAGACTCGCATCCGCTGTCCTGGGCATCATAAAAAACAAAAAGATTGCCGGTCATTAATTTTTTCATATGCCTATCAGTTTTTTGGAGCAAAGCGTTCTATTAGCGACTCCTCAAAATGAATCGTCGCTCCGTAGCCCGAATCCAAGATTGCTGTTTCAAGCTTTTTGTCGTAACCGGTCAAAATAGCGATACCGACGAGAATGATCAATCCTGCAAATATTTGTTTGACACGAGTGGTTGCTCCCATGTGACTTGTGATCTTTTTCACTAGCTGTCCACCAAAATACGCAATGAGCAGGAGGGAGATCGCAAGTCCAATCGTAAACCCAAGGAGATAAATGAATCCTAGCAAAAATCCAGCCGGAAGAATCGTTGCGATGATAAACAGATACGTAGGGGAGCATGTCGTAAACACGGGTCCAAGTGCAAGGCCAATCAGCGCATCACCGGAATAACTCTTTTTTTGATACCCAGAACTTACCGCCCTGTTTCCTAAGGTGCTGAGTTTCTGTACAAAGGGGATGCGAGACCAAACGGAAGGAAAGAGAATGGCAAGTCCCACAAGGACGATAATCGTCCCTGAAAATACGTTCCAAAACGTCTGGGGAATAGTAATCAAAAGCGTTGATGCTTTCAGAAGAAGGGTAAATAGGACCACGGAAACAGAGAGTGAGCCCACGACCACAAGTGAGCGCCGCGATACACGACGCTCACTTGTCTCCGAAGAGCCGATGATGATAGGGAGAAGCGGCAAAATACATGGCGCAAGCACCGTGAGTATTCCCGCAAGAACCGCTATCAAAAAGAAAATCATATTACTGAATCTGCGAGAGGAGATTTTCTAGTTTTGAACCGCCACTCCACTTTTTAATGAGATTGCCATCTTTGTCTACTTGAACCAAGGTGTGTTGAGAAGTAACACCATACTTTTTCTTCAAATCCGTTTCTTTGTCATAGTCGGTTTTAAGAATGGTTACTCCGGCAGGAATTGTGCTCACATTTTTTTCTATATCTCCGTTGAGCGCTCGACAGGATGGACACCATGGTGCGTGGAAGAATAGTACCACCTTGCCCGTCGCCGCTAGTGCGATTTTCTCTGCGGCGTAGCCTACATAGGATCCTGCTTTCACTTCCGCTTGCTTCACTTCTGCTGGTTCGCTCTTTACATTTTTCTCCGGTGCTTTTACTTCTGGAGCTGGGGCCGTACTACTCACTTCCGTGGCGGGCATCTCTTTTTTTACCTCCGGTGGCTTATTGATCATTTCCTGACTTTTCTCCGTTTTATTAGGAGAGAGAGTAAAAAACGCTATCCCTGCGATCACGATAATGCCGATGATGATCCCAATATTTTTCATAGATGGATACATTAGATGTTTAAAAATAAATCAGATATCCGATAAAGAGCGTCAACAATAAATACCAGACTGTCCACCCCTTTGTTATAGGTACATATCTTTTGAAGAATCTGTATTTATTAAAATAATCTCTCTTGTTTGACCAGGCAATGGCATTAGCGATAATACTATCGACCAACAATAGCCAGAAAACAATTTTTATGATCATAGGCGTTGTTTTATTTTTTGCTTATAATTTTTCGATCTCCTTTAAATCCTTGTCAGGCAAATAAAGAATGATGAGACCAATCACAATACCACCGAACGCAGTCCAAGCGTGACTGCCATCAAAAAGCTGTTTATCGAACCAGTCCAAAATATACCAGATACCGCGCCAAATGAGTACAAGTCCAATGACAATGGAGATATTTTTTGCCAAATAGGGTAGGGTGATTTTGGATTTTGACACAAAGCTATTTTAGCATTTCTCCACCACTTTATGAATTAGATCGGGATACCAGCATCTTGACAGAACGTGTCTGTTTTCTGTTGGGGTTCCCATGAGCGAAGTTTTACAGGTTTTTAACGACATGTAATTCCTTAGTGATAATTCTGGCTGAATATTCTACATCCGATGGTTTATCAAATAGAAAAGCACCTCTAAATAATTTATCACCTAAAAAGAGAGGATACCAATACTCATCGTCCGACCACATCTGGGAAAAGGGGATAAGATCAAAAGAGAACCATTCCATCGACCGGCTCCAAACCCCCTTTTTTTCATACCAAGAAGAATTTTTCCGTCCTTCACGGGAATGCAAAGGGTTAATTGTTTTTTCATAAATTTTATTTTAACTATCTCATCAAAATCTACCATTTTTTACGCTCCTCGCTAGCTTTTCTCTCCTTTTAAGATTATTCTTTGATCAAAACCCCCCCCTTCTTCTCTCTTCTTCATTCGAACAATCTCCGTGTTCGTGTACTCCGACAATTTTTTGAGCGCTTCTGTCACTTCTATGATATCTGCCAACTCTTCTACACTGGAATCATCCGTAAACTCCTTTATTTCCTCGCTTAATTTTTTTATCAGTTCATCTTTGTACTCCTCTGGCGAGGCTACGTGCATTTCATACAACACGCCCTTTGCATCTAATATTTGAGGAATTTTGTCTCGAACGAGTTTATGGTATTTTTCATCTTTCTATTTTATCAAACCCGGATGCTTTTCCGCCATTTTCTTTTTAATCTCTGATAATTGCTTCACGTCTTCAATATCAACCTCACGTCCAAGTTTGATTTTATAATTGATGAGAGAATCTACTTTTTCTATCGGTACTTGTTTTCCGTATATTTCGACCATGCTTATATCTTGTAAATTGGAAACGGTTTTCTCCCACTGTTTCTCTTCCTGATTAAAAATGTTTGCTTCTGCGCAAGCAATATCAATTTCTTGACCTTCATTTT
>VGLT01000003.1 GCA_016866635.1 Candidatus Uhrbacteria bacterium | reverse complement strand
CAGCATATTGGCGCATCCGCTGGCGTGCGTACCCTCTACTTCCCAACGCACCGGTACTCCAGCCCGAAGAACAAAACGCGATGGACGGTACCCCGTAGGCTGAACGATCATGCGAACGATCTGAACGCCATTCTCCATCGACACAAATCCCTGTGTATTCTGAACAGGTGCCACCTTAACCATAAACGAGGGAAGAGAAATTGGATATCCTATGATGGTAAGACCATTTTGGACATTCCAGACACCTAATATAATAACCAGTGCTCCCGAAAACTGAAAAAACCATCGTCCAAGCTTCCCCTTGATGGCATTCGTCGCAAATCCAAGCAATAAGAGAGCGGGAGCCGTCCCCAGGGCAAATGCAAACATCGTTGAGAATCCAGCGAGGAAGCTTCCCGTTGTCAATGCATACAGCTGGAGTGCTTGGGTAAAACCACAGGGAAGAAAAAACGTTGCCGCGCCAAGAATCACGGGCATCGCTGGATGCTCTTTTTTGTCTGCATCAAGCACGCGGTGAGACAATGACTTTGGCATGAACCGAGGCAGAAGGTTCTTTAGCCAACGTGGAGCAATATGAAGCATTTCCAACCCCATCACAAACATATACAACGCCGCTACGATAGTGATGATCCCCGTTACGATGGGCGAAGGAGAGAACGTTTTTCCAATCAATCCAAGCAATCCGCCAAGCATGGCATAGCTCGCAACACGCCCAAAAACAAACCACAAAACCGGTCGCATTTTTTGGAAGCGAGAAGCGTTTGGATATCGCTCGTTGTACTTTCCAACAGATGAGAGCAAGAGCCCGCCGGTAACGGCCATACAGGATGAACTTGCCGCGACCAATCCGATCAAAAAGATGGCGATGAACCCCATGCTCGCCCCCACGGAAAAGTTAGATTGAATCAATCCTAATTTCGAAAAGAGCGAACCGATCAATAACACCAGTGCAAACAAACCAAGTAATCGAAACCAAGACGGTCGTTTGTCTGATGAGCCATCCGTGGGCGAATTGGGATCATCTTCAGAAATTGTATATCGAGAGTCAGGAAGCGCCGCTTGTAATGCCTCGAGAGGAAGATCTCCTTCAACGATCAATTCTGCCTTTCCCGTAGAAGCATGCGCGTGGACTTCCTTGGTGTTTGGTATTTTTTTCCAGGCACGCTCAATGTTTACTTCACACGCGTGACAGGTCATCCCCTGTACACAGATATGAATCTTTTTTTGTTCTGACATATCAAATAATTCTTAGAATGAATAATGCCTTTCTCATTCAAGAATTAGGAAAAACGTTTTGGATGGATAATACCGTTTTGAAACGCAAAAAGAAGAGCGGGAAATGATTCAAAATACATCCACCGATGGAGTTTTTGTTTTACACCATAAGCAACCGTTTTGGAAAAAGCGTCTACACGGAATATCGTGAAAAAAAACGCTCCTAGGATTAACAAGAAGGAAAGGAAATCGAGGCTTTGGACAAGCCCCGGCATCAAACTCCAAAAAAACTGAATGTGGTCTGGAGAAGATGATTCGGTCATACCCATGTCACCATCCATCTTATGACCAAACGAGATGGTGAGAGGATCCATGACGTGCATGGCCGACATTTGTTGACAAATCGTCACCACCGCCATCAAAAGAAGGAGAAACGACAGGAAACAAGATACACTACGCTTTAACACACTAAAACAGGATATTCCTCTTTATGAACAATCGTCAAGAAACAGGGTGTCGTGTGACTTTTTTGGATCGCAAGCCTCTCATGGCCGTCATCCTTGTCGGAGGAACGTTTTGGATTCTCGGTCAGCGGTTTTGAATACTTTTAAAGAAAGTACTGCTTTAAACAAGATTAAACAGCCTTTGTAATCTTTTTCTGAACAGATCCCTGAAACAACCTAAACGCAAGTCGATGTTCCTTTTTATATATCATGGGAACCCCTAAAACTTCATGGCAGTTATCACAAACAAATTGGGGGAGGTTCTTAAAAGGGAGGTGCTGAAGATCACTCCACTTTTTGGAATCATGGATGCGATCAAGATACATCCGTTTTAACATTCCTGGCCCATCTTTTTGATAGAAACAAAGATGCTGCTCACATTTAACACAGCGAATATCCATTAATCGCGATCGCCCACCGCGCGCTTTTTTAAAGACATCTTTTTTAAAAGCTGTTTTTGGTTTCATACAAACTGATGTTCACAACAGGATATCTGACCAATACAAACAAAGCAAAATACCAGTAACCTATTTCTAGCTATAGCTAGAAATAGGTTACTGTTAAAACAACGTTAAAGCTTACTTCAACAACTCCACCGCCCTCTCTCCATACTCCACCCAGTGATCTACCAGCGAAATAAAGGATATTTTACCTTTCTTTCCGTATCTGATAAACACTCTTGTGGTTAGACACGAACCTTCAAGGAGGGTCCCATGCCTGTTTCGCGCATTTTGCTCAAACTCTCCGGGGAGGCGCTCCTCGGCCCGAGCAATACCTTCCCCTACGATCCCAGCACTCTCGATCGTATCGCCCACGAGATCAAGATGGCACACGACAAAGGAGTCGAGATCGGCGTCGTCCTCGGAGGCGGCAACATCTTCCGTGGGGCTAATGGGGCGAGCCACGGGATGGATCGCACCGAGGCCGACAACTTCGGCATGCTCGCCACCGTCCAGAACGGCATCGTCCTGCGAGACCTGCTCAAGCGCTGTCATCGGGTCGAGACGCGACTCATGTCGGGTGTGGAGATCCGGGCAGTTGGTGAACCGTACATCATCCAGCGAGCGCGACGACACCTGGAGAAGGGGCGTGTCATCCTCCTGGTCGGTGGAACGGGTCACCCCTACTGCACGACCGACTACGCTGCGGCCCTGCGCGCCTGCGAGACCCAGGCAGGCGTGATCTTCAAGGCCACCAACACCGACGGCGTGTACGACAAGGATCCGAGGAAGCACGGTGACGCCAAGCGCCTGTCGCGGGTGTCCTACAACCGCTGTATTCACGACGATCTCCACGTGATGGACACGGAGGCATTCGCGCTATGCCGCACCCAGCGCATACCCATCCGGGTGTTCTCTCTGCTCGAGGAGGGAGCCATCACCGCCGCCCTGACCGGCGCCGACATCGGCTCGCTCGTGACCTCGGAAGAAGTCGTCGCCTGACTCCCCCTCTCTCCCCACCCTCCGACCGCAAGGCCGGGGGGTGGTTTCTTTAAAAAATCTAAAATTACCATCGGATGCATTTTATGAGTTACCTATTTCTAGCTATATTCGTCAATGCTATCACGTAAGCAAAAAACCGCCTTTTAAGCGGTTTTTTACGTAATCCGGCAGCGGGCTACTCTCCCAGGACCGGGTTGGGTCCAAGTACCATCGCTGCTGACAAGCTTAACTTCCGTGTTCGGGATGGGAACGGGTGTATCCTTGTCGCTTGGGCCACCGGCCTCATCCAGGATGTAGGCTAGTAGGCCGGTAGGCCAGTAGCAAATAAATCCTAAATAAAATCGAGGGCTCAATTTTTTGTCAGTACATCATATGTGCAAGGCACGTTAGACACACTTGCTATACGCTAGAAATACACGTTAATTTTTCTTCGCCATTCAATCCCCGTACAATCACTTTGTGATCACGGGGCAAGCTGAATGGCCGAAGCATTGGACTATTAGTATGGCTCGGCTACAAGCCTTGCGGCTCTTCCACCTACCACCTATCAACCTCCTCGTCTCGGAGGGTCCTATGACGAATGTTAATCTTGGAGACGGCTTCACGCTTAGATGCTTTCAGCGTTTATCCGTGCTAGACGTAGCTACCCTGCGGTGCCCTTGGTAGGACAGCAGGCGCACTAGAGGTCTATCCATCTCGGTCCTCTCGTACTAGAGATGAGCCTCCGCAACATTCCACGCGCGCAGTAGACAGGAGACCGACAAATTGTTACTTACACAAACCGCGTCTGAAATCTGTAATTGTGTTCTGCGGCGACCCCGCATTTCTGCGGGGTTCTGCATGTCGCCATGCAGTTCGGACTATATCTTCATTCCCGCAATCCTGCGGGACGTTCGACATATAGTCTCTGAGGGTTTTACACTTGATGAAGTTTCCTTCGATATCTCCCCTGGCCATTCATTTGATAGGCCAAGTTGATAATTTCTTTTACTCCTTCCTTTGTTATGTGGTCATTGTTCTCCATCCTCTTCATTACTTCAACGAACAAAAGAAAATCTTTCGACTTTTCTGTTCGCAAAGGATATTGAAAGAAAAATGGAACAATCTTGTGAAGAAGATCTTCACGATTTCGCACCACATACACGTACGTAACATCTTTTGGATTTGTTCGATGGTTTGGTTTGAGATTGCCGCACTGAAAAAAGTTTTTAACCTCTTCCAATACATGCTTACTCGATTCACGTTGCGATACATGAAATTCTGGAATGACCCGCCAGCCGGATCGAACTCCCGAATCCTGATATAACGCAATGTGAAAACTTCCTTCCCCATCCACAAACCCACTGATGTACCACGGTTCAAGTTGTACTCTTCCCTGCTGATTGTCTGCACTCATAGCATTTTCACGTAGATGAATTATTCCACGTAGCTTGAGATACTTCGTTTCTTTCTCCGAAAGAAACATTCAGAGTTTCCAGCATATAGTCGAATTTATAGACAGCACGATTCTACTGTCTCACGACGTTCTGAACCCAGCTCGCGTACCGCTTTAATAGGCGAACAGCCTAACCCTTGGGACCTTCTCCAGCCCCAGGATGCGATGGGCCGACATCGAGGTGCCAAACCTGGTCGTCGATGTGGACTCTTGGACCAGATCAGCCTGTTATCCCCGGAGTAGCTTTTATCCGTTGAGCTTCCGCCGTCCGATATCGTACGGTCGGATCACTATGTCCTGCTTTCGCATCTGCTCGACTTGTTGGTCTTGCAGTTAAGCCAGCTTGTCCCATTGCGGGATCAGCGCGATTTCCATCCGCGCCTAGCTGACCTTTGTGAACGCCTCCGTTACTGTTTGGGAGGCAACCGCCCCAGTTAAACTACCCACCAGATACTGTCTCACAACCCAGATTCATGGGTCATGATAAGAATATTATCAGAGTAAGGGTGGTGTCTCATCGTTGCCTTGCGGCTCCCACCTACACTGAACATGCTAGGACAATACCCAATATCAAGTTGTAGTAAAGCTTCACGGGGTCTTTTCGTCTGACTGCGCGTACAGGGCATCTTCACCCCACTTGCAATTTCGCCGAGTCCCATGTTGAGACAGTCGCTCTCTCGTTATGCCATTCGTGCGGGTCGGAACTCACCCGACAAGGAATTTCGCTACCTTAGGACGATTATAGTTATCGCCGGCGTTCATCAGCGCTTAAGTTCAGGGCTGCCCCCCGCATTGCTGCGGGGATGACCCCTCCCCTTAACGTTCTGACACTGGCCAGGCATCACTTCCTATACCTCACCTTGCGGTTTTGCAGGAAGCTGTGTTTTTGGTAAACAGTCGGAAAGCGTCTTTAGCTGCGGCCCATCTTGCGATGGGCAGGCCTTATACCGAAGGTACGGCCGTTGTATTGCCGAGTTCCTAAACATGGGTTCTCTCGTACACCTTGGCACACGTATGCCCACCCACCTGTGTCGGTTTACGGTACGGTTTCTGTATCCTTAACTCTAGAAGGTTTTCTCGACACCGCAGTCCCAATCCTTGCCCGCCTTTCGGCAGACTTGCGCTCACGTCGAGGTGTATGACCTGCGGATTTACCTACAGATCACCCCTACGCGCCCGAAGTCTCATTCCAGGAGACTCGACCAGTTGAACGATGTGTCACTCCGTCGAAAAAATACAGAAGTGCAGGAATATTAACCTGCTGTCCATCGACTACGCCTTTCGGCCTCGCCTTAGGACCGACTAACCCAGGGACGATTCGCGTTGCCCTGGAAACCTTGGGTTTATGGTGGAAAGGATTCTCACCTTTCTTTTTGCTACTTATGCCAACATTCTCACTTCTGAACGCTCCACGATGGCTCACGCCTTTCGCTTCTGCGCGATCAGAATGCTCCCTTACCAATGCAGTGTTCCGAAGAACACTCACATTCCGCGACTTCGGTAGTATGCTTGAGCCCCGATAAGTTTTCGGCGCTGAGTAACTTGACCAGTGAGCTGTTACGCTTTCTTTAAAGGATGGCTGCTTCTAAGCCAACCTCCTGGTTGTATAAGTCACCCAACCACCTTTTACACTGAGCATACATTTAGGGACCTTAGTCTGCGATCAAGGGCTGTTTCCCTTTTGTCCATTGGAGCTTAGCCCCCAAGGACTGACTGCTGGGAACACTTCGTGGCATTCGGAGTTTGGTTGGAAACTGTAGGCTTGCGCCCCAGGTTCCATTCAGTGCTCTACCTCCACGAAGCTATGTATCAGCGCTAGACCAAAATCTATTTCAGGGAGAACCAGCTATCACCCAGTTCGATTGGAATTTCACCGCTATCCACACCTCATCCCCGAGTGTCGCACGGCTCGTGGGTTCGGACCTCCATCTGGCTTTCGCCAGACTTCATCCTGGGCATGGATAGATCACCGGGTTTCGGGTCGTGTATACGCCACCGTTGCGACTACCAGAGGCAGTCGCGACGCCCTATTCAGGCTCGCTTTCACTGTGGCTCCTCCCCCTCGGGGGATTAACCAAGCGACGTATAGCACACTCGTTGGCTCATTCTTCAATAGGAACGCTGTAACGGATATTGCTACCCGCTCCAACTCCTTGTAAGCGTACGGTTTCAGATACTGTTTCATCGCCCTCCCGGGCTGCTTTTCAGCTTTCCATCACTGTACTTGTTCACTATCGGTCAGGAGGAGTATTTAGCCTTGCCACATCGTCGTGGCTGCTTCCTACGAGGTTTCTCGGGCCTCGTAGTACTTTGGATCTAGAACGAAAGAGAATAATGGTTGTCGCTTACCGGACTATCACCGTCTTTGGTTCCGCTTTCCAGCGGATTGGGCTAACGACTATTCATCCCTCTGCACTCCTTGGGGAGTACGTGTCCCGTCCCGCAACACCAACATCACGAAAGCCCAAGCTCGCCCTCCCGTTCGTTGTTAAACTTGCGTCTAACCCCTGACAGAAGTTAATGATATTGGTTTTGGCTCGTCCCGTTTCGCTCGCCGCTACTAAGGGAATCATGCAGATTTTTGTCATTGGAGGGGTCAGGTCTCCGGAGAGACCAGACCCCAGTGCCCAATGACAAAAATCTGCGTATACTTTTTTTCTTTTCCTTTGGCTACTGAGATGTTTCACTTCGCCAAGTTCCCGTTCACATCCTATGTATTCAGATGTGAGCTTGCTGAGTTCATCAGCAAAGGTTTCCCCATTCGGACATTCTCGGATCACAGGTTGCTTGCCACCTCCCCGAGACTTATCGCAGGCTGCCACGTCCTTCATCGGCTCCTCGCTGCCTAGCCATCCACCGTACGCCCTTACGTGCTTCGGCCATTCAGATCTCCGACAGAGTCGGATCCAAATGACAGATACTTAAGGTGTATTTCTTTTTTACGCTTTACTTGAAATTGCAATATGTGTTTTTATGCCTTGCACATATTATGTACTGACATCTTCTGTTGTCGAAGTTCGATCTGCCTCTCCGGGGCGTCCAGTGCGAGAGATAAGAGACAGACAATGATAGAGGCTCATGAGCATCAGGCTCCATCACTGTCTGACTAACCTTGAAACGAAAAAGTGCTTGATCGCTTCTTTCTGCGACCAAGCACTCGAAGTCTCTAACGGAGATCCGAATTTAGCTTAGTCGAGAAGTTGATGAGGTAAACATCAAGGGTAAAAAGCTGTTTGGAATCTCCAGTGCTCCCGTGTGATAATCTATCCACATTCCTGGGAGATGGCGTATTTAAGTGTCACGAGTTTATACGAATCAGAAAACCCTGTCAACCCCGCCCTTCGCGAAGGGCTGGGTAGGCAAAAAACATCAATAAAAATGCCTATGCACCGCCTATATATTCGAGCTATTGGATCTGCGCACGAGGATTGGCATCCACAAGCTATCCACAGTTACCTCAAACGCCTTGGACCGTTTGCCAAAATCGAAATCTCTGAATTGAAAGAGGGGCATGGCGGGTCAGCCAAGCCTGATGAGAATAAGACAAAGATGATCGAAGCTGAGCAACTACTCAAAGCCATTCCGGATGGATCAACCGTCGTTGTTTTGGATGAAACAGGAAAAAATTTAGCTTCGATGGAATTCGCCTCCAAACTCGATGACTGGACCCAGGGCGGTCGAGCGATCGTCTTTCTGATTGGCGGCTCGTGGGGTCTCGACAAATCCGTACGACAGCGAGCGGATTTTGTTCTATCCTTAGGTCGACAAACCCTCCCCCATCTTCTCGCGCGCATCACCCTCCTCGAACAACTCTATCGCGCAGAGACGATTCTCGCTCACAAGACCTATCATAAATGATGGTAATTTGAATTGGTTGTAATAAAATTATGAACGCCCCCGAGGAGATCCCGAGGGCGTTCGTTGAAGCATGAAGCGAAGGTGCGGCTGATCTTGCTACTCGATGTCGCTGCCCGGTGGGAGCTCGATCGACTCGATGTACTTGACGCGCTGCTCGAGCAACCAGGCGTCACACCGGCCGCGCTCGAAGGAGGTGTAGAAGTGATAGATGTACCCATCCAGATCATCCACCGCCGTGAAGACGTCTCCGTCGCCGAGCTCGCGCACGTGGATGTCCTCGCCGTGCTCGCCGAGGCGAGTCATGACAATGGCACCCGACTTGTTGAAGCCGAAGTTCCAGCCCATGAAGCCGGCCGACTTGACCTCGCGGGAAACGGCGATCAGTCGCTCGCCTCCATCATCGAGGGAGAAGTTGGCGACCCACATCTCCGCCGTCTCCTCGGCCAGCGACTTCCGCATCCTGGACAGAACCCTCTGTCCGATCTTGAGCTTCTGTCCGAGGTTATCGATTTCCTCCTTCAGGCGCTGCACCAACTCCTTGTCCATGGTTTGCTCTCCCACACCGCGACACAGCGTCAATTTTCTTGATCCTGATCATTCAGGAAAAAGATAGTGACTCGCCGGTCTCGATGCTACCAAAAGATACAAATTTCTTTGCTTCCTGTGGTAGTTTGAAGAAATAGAATAACGCAAAAAGAGCCTTTTGTCAAGGATTTCATGCACTATTTTGGCTAACATTAAGTAAAAACTAATGAAAACTAACTTGATTGAGGATTCTTCTTTCGCCATTTTCTCACACGCTCCAGCATGTCTTGGATAAAAGGATCTTTCTTCCGGCGATAAGTAAAATAATCATCGGGATGCTCCGTAGCCAATGCCTGTTTGAAATCGTTATACACTTTCGCCTCTTTTGGATGTGAACGGAGATAGTCTCTGAAAGCGAGTGATTCTTCCAGCTTCGGGTCATCCATTCCGACTACATGGATATTGCGCGTCCGTTCTCCATCCTTGGTTTTCGTGAAAAGACGAGTCGTTGGCGTCACATACGCTCCCATCGGTTCATATCCAGCCGCTTTCATTTTGTTGTTAAATGAATCCACTTTAGACATGTCGCGCACAACAATCATCACATCCAATGTTGGTTTGCCGCCAAGACCTGGGACAGACGTACTGCCAATGTGATGGGTTTCTAAAACTTCATCACCGAAAATATCGCGTATGATTTTTTCTTCTCTATCGAATGCCCTTGTCCAGATATCGGCGTATTCAACAAATTTATATTTTCTATTCATAGGGTTCGGTTAGCTAAACAAGTCATCTTTCATCTCTTTCTTTTTCGATTCGATTCATAACGATTGGCAAATGCGGTGCCTTAATATGGTTTATCACGATTTTCAACCTAAACCATATTAGAGCATTATCACCGAATCTGGAAAATGACCGATATTTCTCTCATGTGCTATTCTGAAGCGCGACCTATGGTAACGACCCCGTTCGCGGCGACTCAATCTGGATCGCTGACCTTTTTTACCGGACCCATGGCCTGCGGAAAGACTCTTGAGCTCGTGCGTCACCTTCATATCTTTCGCGAGCAACAGATTCCGCTCGTGTGTATCCGTCCGGCGATCGACACACGTACGCCGACCGTTCAATCACGTTCAGGATTACTGCACGATGCCGTCGCCATTGTCACAAGCGATCTGTTGGCGCTCACGGAAGCCATGGTGGGAAAAGTCGTCATTGCGATCGATGAATTCCAGTTCTTTCCAGCAGAAATTGTCTCCGTGTTGGAACAAGAACTTCGTAAAGGGAAGACAATTCTCCTTTCTGGGCTTGATACCGACTTTCGTGGAATCCTTTTCCCCTCCTCGCAGGCAGTCCTCGCGCTCCCCGAAACCATCATCCAACGCTCACGCGCCGTCTGCAGCGTGTGTCATCAATATAATGCGACGAGGACTCAACGATTAAAAAACGGCCAGCCCGTGGGTAAAGACGATCCAGTGGTTGTCGTGGAACACGCGAATGATATTATTACGTATGAGGCACGATGCCTTGAACACCATCAAATTTAATAAAAGTAATGAGTAATGAGTAATGAGTAATGAGTAATGAGTAATGTATGAATCTACCCGAACATCTCCAAAAATTTTCTCATGCGACGTTAATCGTGGTGGGAAATCATGTACACGCAAAATTCTTTTTGGCTCAAGGGGAAGAGTTGAATCAAGTGGGAGAAATCGAACATCCCCGCGAAATGAAATCAGACAATGAATCCCAGTTGGGATCAGAGCCAAAAACCGAACAAGAGCGTCTAAAAAAATTTGCCAAAGAGATTGCAGAAAAAATCGAACAGGAAAAAGGAGCTCATATCTATCTCACGATGAAAAAAGAGTTGATGCATCCCGTCGAAGAACACCTACCGAAACAAACCACCGAACTCATCAACCGACGACTTGATGCAGATTTGATGAAAGAAGATATTTTTGATGTCGTTGATCGCCTACTCAAGGCGTGGAAATAGCCCAAAATCCATTCAAATAGGTCGTGGTATAAGCCGGTGTCCCATCATAGCGGGAAGAAATGTTTTGGGATTGGAGGGTCCAGGTGGAATCGGGGAAAAGCGTCTGTGCGATCCAGATACTTTTTCCGTTGTCGGTAAAATCGTCATTGGCGCTCCAGAAAAAGTCGGCGTCGCGATTGACCAGCGCCTTTTTCGTCACCTCATCATTTTGCACCGCTTTTAACTCGGTCAAATAATGCGACATATCCGACGAAACAATCAACACTGTTTTTTCATCGATCAATGGTTTGAGCATTTTTACCATCCCCTCTGCATCTTTGCGAAGAAGTTGGATGCGAACCACAAGCGGTATAACCTTGACCCCTGGATATACGCGATGCAAAAACGGGATGAGCGCGGCAATGCCGTGTTCCCCTTTAAACAAACGCGCATCTTCTGTCACGCTCGAATTCTTCAACAATTGATCGATCGCTTCTGTATCCATGGCGATCGCATCCCCTTCACTCGTATACCCATCACGAAACGTGGCAAACGGTTTTAAGGATTGTTGATAATGATCAGGGGAAAGAATAACGATGCGCGTGACATCCGGACGACAACGTTGCATTTCCATAAAAAATTTTGCAAGCAAGTCCGCGGCCAAGACGTGGTGATTCACGATTCCTCCACGATAGTTTGGGCAGTCGCTTACCGCAGGCTTGGTCGTCGCGAATGCCTCGATTAGACTTTTTTGATCTAAAAAAACATCTGCGTTAATCCTTAAATCCGCTCGCTGGAAGGGTGACGCACAGGCGGGGACCCCGTGCCGCCCACAGTCAGCCAGCGAGGACGCACGGGGTGCCGACGCGGCAGGACCCAGCCAGCGAGCAAAACAAATAATTAACGCAACGATCAAAAGAGCGCCCAACCCTAAAAGAATCCAGACGCTCTTTTTCATACTTATTTCACCACCACCTGTTGATCCTGCCCAATCGCCGAGATCGACGTGAATACGGTATGTTGAATAAATGGAGCTTCTGCGGTAAATGTTCCGCGCGTAACCACGCGTGCCGTATAGGAACGTTCGCGCAATTTTGGATAGGAACCATACTGACACGCGCCAAAACTCACTTCTCCACTGGCTAAACTTGAATCAATCATCCACCAACCAATATCCGAATCCATTCGATTTAACACCGCTTCCCATCCACCTGGAAGATGGTCGTAAATCTGATAACACCCATCTTGAGCTTTGGGGTCAAACTCCACGCGCAATTTAACCGTCACCACGTCTCCTTCTTGCAATTGATCGAGTGGCTTGTCGGTTTCGTAGAAACGATTGATGGCAACACTTGGCGCATTGGTTGGCCGACCTGGGACACGGCGAACAAACGTAATCTGTGCCAACCCATCCACCTTTGTAATCTGGAAGGCTTTGGCCTCTGCCGCGGTCAACGTCATACTCTTGGAATAGTCCTTGAGGTGAAGCGTCTCAGGCTTACCATTCCCAATTTTATACGTGACGCTCGCATCAACCGTCTTGTAGGTTGGCAAGACCGCTTGGATGTAGCGCACTTGCGCCAACACCGGGAAAGCGTCCAAATGCCAGTTGGAATCAATATATTTCTTGAGCGAATCCGCGGCTGGATGATGGAGACGGGCGGCCAAGGCAGCGGCTTCTGCGGTCGCCTCATAATCATCTGAGCGATCATCTGACACCTTTAAACTCCGCACACCGCTACGCTCTTCACTCTTTTTCAAAAGCTGTTCCAACATCTTGGAAGCCCGCTCTTGATCCCCCGCGGCAACAAGTCCTCGTGCAATCGTTATTTGCTCGCGCCAAGTTAAATTCTTTTGATCGGCAAATGCCTGCAGTTGGATGAGGACCGGCTGGTCCAGCGCGGCCAACCCAGAAACAGCGGAGATTTGAATCGTTCGTGCACTTGAGGAGGTCCCGATCATTTCCAATTCTTGCCAGAGGTAGTTGGCGAGATTCGCACGATCAAATAATTCCGGCGCGGTTGCCGCAACTTCTGTCGTTAATTCAATATCCGAACTCGCATAGGGCAAAAGTTTTATTCCCCCATCGCCTGTCTGGTAATCACCGAAGGAAGAAGTGCTCGCTCCATACTCAGCTGTTTCTCCAAATTCGCGAGACAGAACCTGCGTCATGAGTGCTGAGGCCACCTGCGAATCAATACGTGCGTATGAACGATGGGCCAAACTGCGAATTTCTGGCAGTAACATCGCGCGTCCAGCATTGGTGAAATAGACATCAACCTCTGGCACGCCGATGTCCGGTAAGCTCGCTCCGGCGACGGCATCCACTTTCACAAATTCATCTTTGGTAAAGCGCGTTGCCACCACATCCATCACTCGCTCCAATGCATCATTACCCTGAGACGATTGAACACGGAAGGTCATCGTGTGGCGACCAGCGGAAACCGCAGACAGGGCCAGATACACTGGCGCACTCCCAGTACTGGTCACGGTCTGACGCACTCCAAGCGATGGACTTTCCATCACAAATGTCACGGGCGTATTTTGAGCCAGGGCCGCTCCATAAGCACGAACTTTGATGACAGGTTTATCGCTCGCTAACACACGCGATGGAGCCACGACTTGAACGAAAACCGGCTTAGTTACAGGCACATCAATCCGCGCCGCTCCGGCATACAAACCGCCTGAGAGACCAACGGCCTCCAAACGCCATCCGGTAATGTTGTCCGGTGCCTTAAAGATGATCTCGCCCTCGCCACGCTCATCAATACTCACGACTCCAAAGGACGCGGTGTCTTTAAAGATGCGACGCGCGGATTGACCCGAGGCATCGCCGCCTCCTCCCCCTTTTTCCGCGCCACCCGTCATGTCTCCACTACGCGCTTCGTGAGAAGACAGACTGAATAAGATTCCTGAACCTACATATTGATATATGGAGCTAAGCGGCGCTTCTGGCGAGTCATAGGTCAACGCCAATAATGCTTTATCTACCGCACCATAGGCGACCTTGGTATTTGGGATAACGCGGCCATGACCATCTTTTGCCGTGACCTTAACACGCACTGTTTCACCTGGAGCAAAGGCTTTTTTCTGTGGTGCGAGCTCAAGCTGTAATGCGCGATCCTCCTGTTTTAAGAACGCGGAACCAACCATTTCTACAAATCGTCCTTTATCAAACGTCACAGCGCGCACCTCTGCATTCGGTACCAAGTCTTCGGTGAAACCAAAACGGAAAGTCGCTGTGTCTTGAACTTGCGTTTTTCGAATTCCTCGACTGGCCACGATAAAGAGCGCACCCGGTGTTTTGGACAAATCATACGCATTTGTTCCCATTTGCATCCGAACCTCGGCCGTTTGATCCAGTGAAAAATCTGCAGAAGGTGCCATGTTGCTCGTCGTGACAGACGTAAAGTGCAGATTTGGATACGAGTACTCGTTCGGACTGTAATAGGGATCGCGATCATAGTTATACCATCCATAAGAAGCCCAACGTGAAGTAGAAATTCTGCGCCCCTGATCATCTGCGGTGATGAAATAGATGCGATAGTTCTTAGTACGATCCATGGTAAACGTAGCAGAAGCACGACCCGAGGCGTCGGTCACAAGATTCGTCGTCACGGTCGGGTCCCAGACCTGCTCATAACGAATGCGAGGGAAGGTCAACTTTTGGATAAAGTCATAATACGTTCCCTCTTCACGCGCCTCCCAGCGATACGACTGAACATCCATTTGTACATTGCGTCCGGCCCATGGTTCACCTTGAGCATCGTCCTTGGACAGATCTACGTGATACGTGGTCATGCGCACCGTGGCTGAGGTTCCGGTCGTATAAATATCGGTGTCGATCAAAGCTCGTGAAGCAAATAGCTCGACATGATCGCTCGCTAAAATCTCCGCCTCTTCCCCACCCTTAGGCGTGACTTCCAAATACAATGGTGAGGTCCACTGCTCACACGCTCCTAAATAATCACTGACACAAGAAGGCGGTTGGGTTGGGATGGTGAATGCGGCCGTGCCGTTTATATCCGTAATCAATTCTTGAGTTGGAACACGATTGGTTGGCTCATAACGATAGGAAAAATCGTTCTTCAGATTCACGCCTAATTTTGGCACAGGTGTTCCTTCAAAAAAGCTGGCTTGCACCGATCCTTTGACTGGATCTCCAGCAAACACTCTCGCCGCCTCCACCTGCATGCTGGCTGCATACGCTGGTTTGATAAATTCACGCACCTCAAACACGCGCTTCGTCACGAGTTTGTTATCGCGATAGATGGAGATTTGATAATTTCCCGTGGCTAATGCATCCCAAGACATTTTCCCTTGGAAGCGACCCGCGTCATCTGCTTGTATAGTCTGCTCTTGATAAACTTTTTCTTCGCCCGTGAAGTAATCGTAGAAATAACTCTGACGTGTGAGCTTGACGTTGACTGAACCAAGTCCTTTTTTAGATGCACGATCTTGGACCAAGCCAAAAAATTCGATTTGATCTTGTGGGTGATACAGTGGGCGGTCCAAATAGAGATAGCCCCAGGTCGTATTCCACGCATCCGTCATGTTCCCGTAGTCAAAATACATCGGACGCCCGCTTTGAGAAACAGCAACCAAGGATTGCAGGGCACCAGAGCCCACCTCCACGATCTGTACAGCCGTTTCTTCGCCTAAGTCAACGGGTTGTTTAAAGAATTCCGGTGCTCGCAGCGTACCCAAACCCTGCTCATTGGTTTGTGATTTAGAGCCATTGAGCGCAAGAGCGACACTGCCCAATGGACGTTTGGTGTCGGCATTCACCGTCCAAATCGTCAGCTGATCTTGGTCCGCCACGGTATACGTCGCCACATTGGTCACCTGAACAAAAATCCATGATGCTTCGCCATCTTTTGGTAATAACTTGATGGCGTAGTATCCAGCACGATCTTGTTTTGGAAGAGAGAGGATCGAGCTGTAATCATCTGGCTTCACAATATTCAGGGTGAGTTTAAACGCCTCTTCCGCTTTCAAACCACGATAGGCTTCGTAGCGATTTTGCTCTGCCCAGGCCCATCCAGGTAGCTTCATGCGTGCCTCGAGCAGATGTTTGGCCTGTGCTTGAGACAAAGCATAACCCGTGACCTCAATAGGGGTCGCCGTGGTCAATCCGTTACTACCATAGTTGTAAAAGAAGAGATCGAGGGTCTTCCCAGGTGCGATTTCATAAAACTCGCCGACGTTGATAGTAGGCTTCACGATTGGCGGGGGTGGAGGAACATCTGTTTCAAATCGAATCTTGCGCTCTTCCTCCAACTTCAAATCACTACCCTCAAGTTGCAATCCCTTTTTCAGTACGACGGTATAACGCGTACCATGAGCCAGTGGCTTGCTTGGTACAAAGACCAGCGTTCGGCCATGCGTTTCAAAACGGCCGGCAACTTTTGGTGTGATGGAAAAATATTTTTCTGGATTCTGCCACTTTTCCATGGTCATCTTAAATTCAATGCCAGTGTTGATCGGCACGCGTGAACTCAAATCACCAGGAATGGTCGATAAAATCCGAAAATCATTTTTCGTTTGCAAAGCCCAAGAAAATGTACGCGCCCCCTCAATCTTTCCTCCTTCCCCAGTCACCGCTGTCGCTAACTTTACGCGATAAATTTTTCCGGTCGCCAAAGGAGCGGTGGGAATAACGCGGAACGTATCTTTAGAAGTGGGTTCTACCTGTACCTCGATGGCCGGCTCCACCACGATTGCTTTTTTGATCTGATCTGCAGAAACCGCGACGTTTGTCTTCAAAACAAAAGCTGAGTTTGTCGCCACGCCAGCTCGATCTGCCCGCTCCGGAGTGAGGTGAAACGCGTCCATAGCGTTCGCCGCAGGAATCAAAATAGGACCAGCTCCGCCAGGCAAGATCCCATGACGGTTTCCGTT
>VGLT01000002.1 GCA_016866635.1 Candidatus Uhrbacteria bacterium | reverse complement strand
TTTGGGTAATTCTAGCACGGCAAAAATTTGTTCCCCTTCTGTCACTAACTCGATGGGTTTGAGTTGCGTTCCTTGCGGTGCCTCACCCTCGATCGCATTCCCCGTCTTGGGATCAAATGCGGATTCATGCCAACGACACTTAAACGTTGCGGATTTCTGATCAAGTTCGACAGGTCCACCCATATGCGTACAACGATTCACGTAGGCCTTAATCTCTCCCCCATCATTATACGCAATCCCGTTCGTCACACCAAAACGAAAAGACTTTGTTCGCCCCACCGGAATTTCATTAATCCTGGCGATCGGAATTTTTCTTGAAAGCGCCAAATTCATAGGTAAACGGCATTTTTTTCTTAAAGGAACCCTTGGCAATCATACGACCTTCAGCAAAGACGTATTTTACACCGGTTTTGATCCTTCCATCTTTTTCATATCGACGCATGGAGACCAGAATTTTTTGACAGCGTAGAATGCCAAAACGCATACCTGCTTTCTGTGCCCGCTGAACATAATCATGGTCCTCTGCAAACAGAACCTCCTCATCAAATCCCTGAATCGCTTCGTGTGCTGATCGGCGCGCAAAAATACAGAACCCTGGTGCATGCGGTCGAATCTGCTCTGTCGCCACACTATAGATGTTATAGGCTTCGTGCATCACATGATCAAGTGGATTCTTCCCCATGGCTTTGACACGACAGGTTGCTATGTCTAATATTCGCTCTTCAAATTCTCTTAAACAATCTGATAAAAATGTTGGGTTCGGCAGCAGGATGTCTGCATCAAAAAAAACCAGGAGCTCACCTGTTGCAACGTTTGCTCCTAAATTTCTTCCTGGCCCTGGCATTCCCCCATCCACCACTTTCGCACCAAAGGATTGCGCGATCTCACGTGTTTTGTCGCTTGAATAAGCGTCGGCCACAATGACTTCCTTGTCGTGATAGGTTTGATCTTGCATTGACTTGAGCAGCAAGGGGAGGTACCGTTCCTCGTTTTTCGTGGGAATCACGATGGAAATTTTCATGACCCTGATCCTATCGCAAAATAGCCCAACTCGCAATTCCAGCAGCCACAGATACATTCAAAGATTCTTTGATCCCCTTTTGTGAGATACGGATCGTTCCGGCGCATAATGCAATCAACGAAGGAGGAATACCTGTTGTTTCTGTTCCAAGAAGCAATGCGATCTTTTTTGGTGGATGGAAATCTTTAAGCTCCACTGCATCTGGCGTCAACTCTAAAGCAAAGACGGGGATATGCTCTTGTTTGCATTGATGGATGAGTGAAACCACATCAATGATCTTGTCATAGGAGACGGCACGTTCTGCTCCTAAAGCAACTTTTGAAATTTTTTCGTCAGGTGGTGCAGGGGTATAGCCCGTCAACCAAAGCTTTTTTACCCCAAGTGAATCGCAGGTCCGAAACAGCGAGCCAACATTCTCTCGAGATCGAATGTTATGAGCAATAAGATGTAATTCAATCATGTGCATAAAACATGAAGCATAGGGAGCGCGTCGTCAACTTCCCAAGATGGATGTTTCATGCTACATGTTTCATACTTTATGCTTCACGAAATCGAGCCAGCCTGTCCCCATGCCGGCGTTTGCGGAGGGTGTTTGTGGCAACATCTTAGATATGAGACACAACAGCAGTTAAAACGTGATGCGGTCAATCTTGCCCTCAAAGAAGCGGGGCATGCGGAACAGATCACATCGATCGTGCCATGCCCGGATCCATTTTATTATCGCAATCGCATGGATTATACGATGGGATGGAAAGGAGAGGTCGGACTAAAGAAAAAAGGGTCATGGAATCACTATGTGGATCTAACCACCTGTCTTTTGCTCGACAAAGAAACACCAAATACTTTGGAGCAGGTACGTGCGCTCATGCAAGAATGTCATGTACCACCGTGGGATGTAAAATTCCATCGCGGGTTGATGAGATACTGCGTGATTCGATGTGGAAAAAATACTGGTGAAAGAATGGTGACATTGGTCGTGAAAGACTTGTCGGCCATTACACATTACTCATTACGCATTACTGAGCGCCTGGCACCCCTTTGCACCACGCTGTATCTCGGAGAAAATCCAGAAATCACGGATCTCTCGATCTGTAAAACATTTCAACTCCTGCACGGGCCCAAATATCTGACAGAGGAAGTCAACGGAATCCGCTATCACATTCACCCCAATTCGTTTTTTCAAACCAATACGGTGATGGCGGGTGAGCTTCAAAAAACGGTTCTTGCTTTTGCCGGAACGCCACGTTCCTTGCTCGATCTGTATTGTGGGCTTGGATTTTTTGCGATTGCTACGGCAAAACAAGGGTCGATGGTGCGTGGCTATGAATTAGACGCTCAAGCGATCGAACTTGCAAAGATCAATGCTGCATTAAATGGAGTTGCTGACCGTACCAACTTTGAAGCAGGCGCGATCGAAAAACTTCTGCCAATTATTTCATCCGATGAAACCGTTATCATCGATCCCCCACGCTCCGGTCTGCATCCAAAAGTCCTAGATACCCTCCTCACCGCCAAACCAAAAACCATTGTGTACGTTTCCTGCAAATATCAAACCTTTGTCAAAGAACTAACACAGTTCAAATCACTGTACCGAGTGGAAAAAATGGAAGCACTGGATCTCTTCCCACAAACTCCACATGTGGAGCTTGTCACAAAACTCGTTTTGCGCTAGGACGCCACGCACATCAAAAAAAATATACAATCAAATTGTTCCTATAGGAACAAAATGAATGAATACTAAACCTTTAGATTAAATTGCTGACAAAGCCGTTTGTCTTCATGAAATCGATCTGTTGTCAGATAGATAACTTCTGATCTGAGTTTAAGCAGGCTCCTAAGCAGTTCCGCGACATCCTCACAGGGATAAGGATAAATCCAAACGCTATCCTGCAAACGAATACATCCAAGGGAAAGCAAACATTTTCTTAATCGTGTCCGCAGAGGCCTATTCTTCTCACGCACATCAAAGAGAATAAGTCTCCAACGATTGTCCCACTTCTTTTTTACTAAATCCTTTTTATGCAACTGATATTGAAGTAGTTCCTCCCTTCCTTTTTCTGTCAGACGAACATAATCGTTGCCATTGGATGTAGAAAAAACAGTTACACATCCGCGTTTCTGTAGCCTCCGTAAAATCTGGTTTGTTGTCTGCCGCTGTTCATATCGTGGTCGACTTGTGAGTGGTTTACACAACAGCAGGAGGCCTGGTGCGAACGCTGCAACGGAAACAATTCCTGCCGTTCCAACCACCGCGAGTGCCCCTCGTGCAATCATTCCATATGGAATGTTTCCTTTTCTTGTTTTATCTTTCATAAAGGTATTCTATCATCTAGTTCCTATAGGAATAAAATGAATGAACTGTTTTTTTTTGACAATCGCCTTAAGACTTGATGCGACTATTAGTAGGCGATACACTATGCTCCGCCCATTGGAGGAGCGCATGGACCATCTGACGGATGCTGCATGCTTGGCCTTGATCGCGCCGGCACTATGTGCGGTCTGTGTTTTGGTAGAGTTTGTAGGGCTCGCCATAAACCCTAGCCTCGTTCGACTGGTCAATCATGTTTGGACCTGGGAACACTCCCTGCCAAACGTGGCTCCAGAGCAACAGCTCACCCAATGGAACATCTGGGCCTGGCTGTTTACTGGACTAAGCTTTATCTTAGAGATCTGTCTCCTGAGGTTCACTCTCAGCTGGGAGGATCTCTTCCTCTTTGTTCCCATGATCCTCCTCGCGACGCTGTGCAGTCTGTTTGCCATCGTCGCCCACCGAATCGCCTATCGATGGCAGAGGATGCTCCAGAAACCATGACCGCTCACGGCGCGCGTGAGATTCTCGGTCATGGTTTTTTTGTGTTATAATCTGATCATGAAATCTGGTTTTGTCGTGCTTGCTGGTCGATCCAATGTTGGCAAGTCGACACTGTTGAATGCCTTGGTGGGATCCAAGGTTGCTATCGTTACCCCAAAACCTCAAACCACACGCCGGCCGGTGCGTGGAATTCTTCACGATGCACGAGGACAAATTGTCTTTGTGGACACACCGGGTATCTTTATGGGTAAAAAGGATCCGCTCTCCCGTCGCTTAAACGATATTGTGCGTGAGCAATTGGATGGGATTGATGCGATTGTCTATGTGATGGATCCAACACGTAAACCTGGGCCTGAAGAAGAGACGATTCAGCGTCTCCTGCGAAAACTGACAACACCCATTATTGTATTCGTGAACAAAAATGATTTGCCAGACGAGGAGGCGCGTTTTCGAACAGAGGTTCGGGCAACTGATATTGGCCAACGGATGATGGTAGAAGGATCTGCGGCAACGCATCAACATATACAGAAACTGACCGATGCGCTTTTTGCGTTATTACCTGAAGGTGAAGCTTACTACCCAGAAAAGCAGCTGACCGATATGAGCAACACAGAATGGTTGGGAGAGCTTATTCGCGAAAAAGTTTTCTTGCATTTGAGAGAGGAAATTCCCTATAGTACTCACGTGGAGGTGACGGATGTGCAAAAACGAGGCGATACACAATATGTTGCAGCAACCATTTGGACGACGGAGGATCGGTACAAGGGAATGATTATTGGAACCAAGGCGCAGATGCTCAAATCCATTGGGGCCGATGCGCGCAAAGAATTAGAAATGGCCACCAATCAAAATGCTTTTCTCGATTTGATCGTCGATGTTGATCCAAAGTGGCAACAACGATTTACTTAATATGACCCGACCTCGTGCAGAACGATATGAACCAGGAACCACTCCGGGCAGAGCGACTCAAAAAGAATCCTGGGGTCCAAGGGCAGTTGGTCCGACAAACCAGCTCGGAATGACTGCTGTCTTAGGCTCTGGTGAGCGTCTTCCTGATCGCCCCACCGGGCCACCCAACACGCCCCCGCCACCTCGTGAGCCGCCGGAAATAATGCAACAGTTTCCTCATGTCAAAATCTTTGCCAATGTGATTGAGTACTTGCGTATTCAGTATGGAAACGTGATTGATTCAGAAGTTTTGGATCTCTTGTATAAAAAGGTTGAGCAAGATCCGCGAGGAGAGCGCGCACATTTATGGCAAATCGAGGGATATCTTTTAAGTGCTCTTGAACAAAAGACTATCAAGGGCAATCGTGAGCTCAGAGATCAAATTCGCATGTATATCCGTGCCACAAGCTGGTTTAGTCATCCTCGTTTCTCGCAAGAAGAGCTTCGTGACCGTCTCAAATCATTTGCTGCATACCATGCAGCTCAATACGATTCCCGGAGACCCGATCCAGAAGAGTATGAAACGCTCAAAGAAAAACTCCAGGAAATCACTCAGATCCAATCTGCCCTCACGTCCAACACCTTGGGAAAGGATCTTCTTCCTCACATTGAATTACTAGAAAAATGGATCGCGCAAGCTCGCCGGGAAATGGATGCGCCGATCCTTAAAAGCACAGATGATGTTTGGGGGATATTAAATAGCACTCTGTTTGACGAAGAAACACGTCCTAAAAAACTCTTTCATCTTCCCAAGACACCAAAAGCTCAAGCAACGATCATTCGTGTGAGTGCAGAAAATTTATTGAAGCTTCGCCCTGTGCGCGATGAGCTCCTCTTTCGCTATTTGTATCCTGAAACCATGAGATCTGTTATCTGATGTCCCTGGATATTTTGCTTCCAGTTGCCTTTGGCGAGGATAGTGGATCGATGAAGTGGATTGCGGGTGCGTTTAAGGATCAGCGGTGTGTTTGGGGAGTGGAGAATAATGAGTTCTTGTCGTTCTCCTTTTGCATGAATGGCAGGAACTGACACTCGCTTCCCGTTAATGCGTAAGGAATATGTAACAAGCTCAGGCTCTGCGATCACGAGATTTGGGTCTTTGTCCTCTGTCTGTACGACCCGATGCACTATTTTTTCTACAAACGAATCCTCCAAGTCGGAGTTCACCAGAGCCTCACCGTCTATGTTTAAACGAGAGAAGGTTTCAAACGAGACGTAGAGGTCCGATCGTGTACCGCTTGCGTACAGGGCACGATCCTTGTTCCCCTGTGGAAGCTTGATGCCCAGGATCGTTGGACGAAGAACGATCACATCCTCCGCCGTTATATGCAAGGCGGACACATCGAATTCTTTTTTAGGAAAAACGCATCCCGAACCAGACACAAATAAAATAATAAAACCCAGTATCAACAACAGACACCCGATCCCGGTCCTACGCCAAATAGAGGCCGATGTTTTTCCACCTCGATATCCATTGATGGATCCGCGAGAAAAGACGACTCTATGCTCGTCCGACATGTGTACATTAGAACATAAAAACACGAGAACATAAAAACACGAGCACACAAGAGTTGGAAAGCGTGCTATACTCGGGCCGATATGCAAAAAAGAGAACTCCGTGTTGGTCTTAAGGCACCTGATTTTACCCTGAAGGATTCGTCTGGAAAACTCGTTCGACTGAGTGAATTTCGCGGCAAATCACCCGTGCTCTTAGTCTTTTATCCAGGCGACATGACCCCAGGCTGTACGATGCAACTCTGCGCCATCCGGGATGACTGGCAAAAATTTCGCAGCTGTGGCATCGTTGTGTACGGGGTGAATCACGCGGATGCGGAATCACACCAAACCTTTATCAAAAAACACACCTTCCCCTTTCCCCTATTGATTGATACGGGAAAAAAGGTCAGCAAGCGCTACGGAGCCATAAAAACATTTTTCAAGGCGATCATTATTAAACGCTCCGTGGTTGGCATCGATACAGAAGGGGTGATTCGTTATCTCAAGCGTGGAATGCCAAAAAATTCAGAAATTCTTAAAGCTATGAAACCCTATGAAAATGGAACCTAAGCCGCTCCCCTTTACCTCTCTGACGGGCATCTCGGATAAAACCATGTCCATTCACCACGACAAGTTGTACGTGGGGTATGTGAATAAAGCGAACGAGATTTCAGAAAAATTGATGGCGATGCATACGTCTGGAGTTGGTCTGGATGCTGCAAATCAAACCTATTCTGAATTGCGCGCCCTGCGTGATGGAGAAACATTTGCGGTTAACGCGATCTACCTGCATGAATATTATTTCGACACACTGGGAGGCAAGGGTGAGCCCAGCGGTCCCTTGGTTGACGCCTTAGTGGAAACATATGGCTCCATCGAAAAATTCATCGCCTTTTTTTCTGCAACTGGTATGGCTGTGCGTGGGTGGGTGGTTCTTTGCTGGGACACTCAAGCCAAACAACTAAAAATGTATGGCTGTGACTCGCACAATCAGGGTGGCATTTGGGGGTGCATGCCGATCCTCGTGCTGGATGTGTATGAGCATGCCTATTTCATTGACTACGGATCAGATCGTAAAACCTATATCCAAGATTGGTGGAAAAATCTTCATTGGGAAAAAGCGAATGAAATTTATGTACAGCTAACTTCTCACGTATGATTCACATCGGAAAACCCGCTCCAACCTTTGAAGGAGTGACGACGTATCAAAAAGGGAAATCAGATTTTGTAAAAGTCAGCCTCGCGGATTATAAAGGCAAGTGGCTTGTGTTGTTCTTTTATCCGCGAGATTTTACCTTTATCTGTCCCACGGAATTAAAAGGATTTGCAAAGCAAAAGGCGGATTTCCAAACATTGAACGCGGAAATCTTAGCGGCCTCGACAGACTCTGAGTGGAGTCATAAAAATTGGTTTGAAAAAGATCTGCCAGACGTTGATTATCCAATTCTCGCGGATACAACCCAGGCAATCTCTCGCGCGTATGATGTGTTGAATGAAGATGATGGATCAAGCGAACGCGGAACATTCATTATTGATCCAGATGGCAAAGTACGATACGCCTTGATCAGCGCAGGATCTGTCGGACGATCCGTGAAAGAGACGTTACGTGTACTCGAAGCCCTACAAACAGGTGAGCGCTGCCCGGTCGAGTGGGAACACGGAGGTGCAACTCTGGGAAAGGCCTAAGCCGCTACCTTTTTGTGTTTTGATACAAGAACGTCTTCCAAGGCTGACTTGTTCCATCCCACAATAATGTCATCGTCGACTTTAATCACCGGCACCCCCATTTGACCGGACATTTTTACCATTTCATTGGCCGCGGCCGTATCACTGGCTACATCGATATCCGTGTAGTCAACATTTTTTTCTTTTAAAAAATCTTTTGCCAACTTGCAGTACGGACAGGTTGGGGTCGAATAAACAGTGACGGTCATAGGTGCAAAATAAAAAATAGCAGATAGAAATTATCCACAGTATAACACACCCTTAAAATTTCTTCAGCCTAGACCCTGTAGATATCTCACTAAAGTCCTGACTCCAAAGCCTGTTCCACCATAGGGAAGGTCTGGTCTCGTCTCTTTTTCTACATACGATGGGCCAGCGATATCGATATGAACCCAGGGGGTTTTGCCCACAAAATGGGATAAAAATAACCCTGCCGTGATCGCTCCTCCCCATTTTCCACCTCCAATATTCTTGATATCGCCAATTTTTGACTTGATAAGCTCTTTGTAAGGTTGATGGAGAGGTAATTCCCACATCTCCTCACCCGCTTCTTTGGCAGCTCCACCGAGTCGATCGAGCAATTTTCGATCATTTCCCATATACCCCGCGATATCTTCTCCCAAAGCAACAACGCACGCACCCGTGAGCGTTGCGAGATCGATAATAGCATCTGGCTTTAATCGCTCCGCATAGGTCAGCGCATCCGCAAGCGTGACTCGCCCCTCGGCATCCGTGTTCAAAACCTCGATGGCAACTCCGTTCATTGCCTTGACCACATCCCCTGGTCGATAGGCACTTCCGGATGGCATATTCTCCACCGCTAAAAAAATTCCATGCACCTCCACATTCGGCGCGATCAACGAAAGCGCCTGAAACAGTCCAATGACGGTTGCAGCACCTGCCATATCAATCTTCATCGTCATCATACCGTCTGCTGGTTTGAGAGAGAGCCCTCCCGAATCAAACGTCACCGCTTTGCCCACGATCGCTATTTTTTTCTTCGCCCGCTTTTTTGGGTGATACATCAAATGTACTCCCACCGGAGGATGAACAGATCCACGCGCAACAGCCAGAGCCCCACGCATCCCCATGCGCTCCATCACCTGCTGATCCATGTATTTTACAGAAATTCCTGATCCACGAGTTGCGCACTGTTTGGCCGCATCTGCAAGTTGCTTTGGGGTCATGTCCATAGCAGGTGTATTAACCAAATCTCTGGCAAAGATCGTGGCACGGGCCAACGCAGACCCCTCCTGAATACCGCTCTCCATCGATGTGCGCTTTGCTGCGTCTGGATTAAGGAGGACAAGGGTTTCAAGATCTTTTTTCTTCTCCTCATGGAGTTTGCCCTTGTAGGTGTGAAATTGGTATGCACCGAGCAAAGCCCCTTCCGCAATCGCCGATCCTAATTCTCGCCCCGTCATGGTCGTTGAGGGAAATAAAATCGAAGCGCGTTTTGCTTTTACATCACGTGCACGGCGAACGAGTTGCGCCGTAAGTTTGCGTACATCATCAAGCTTGAACACTCCTTTATCTCCCAATCCTATCAGCGCGACCCGTTTCATTTTTGCCTGACCTAAAATAGGAAACACAGCCCATTGGCCACTTGAGCCATCAAATGACTCGCTTTTCATCATGGTTTTGAGCATTCCATGCAGCTCCTTATCAAGATCTGACAAACGAGCAGTGGATTCGCCTTTAAAACACGGAACACACAGCACATCCGTCGCTTCTCCCAACGACGTTGTGGGCTTTAATTCAATCTTCATATGGACCCAGCCTAGAGGAACTAAAAAAGGAATGCAACTATGCTAGGAGGCCCGTCCAATGGCTTGCGACACAGAATGTGCTTGCTCTATAGCATCTTCCCATTTACGAATGGAACCATGTATCGCCTCATAGACCTCGCCAAAAACCTGTGGAAGAGCGGCGGCGCGTTGACCAATTTCTCCCGCATTGTATCCAAGCAAATCAGCGTTTTGATCAGCATACTGACGCAAATCCCAATCAAGCTGCGCTACCGTTTCCGTAAAACCAGCTATCATAGAGCGAATATGTGGTAATTCATGCTGGATCATTTGCATTTCGTGAAGAAGTGCTGGACTAAAATCCTCACCTCGTCTTATGTGATTCATCAACTCAGAAAATTTATCTCTTGTTTGTTCCATGAGACCGGTCGTCTTTTCAAAAGCTTCCTGGACCATTAGGACATGTTCCATTTTTCTCGCTCCATGCGGCAAGAACATCTCAAATTCTCCCAGCATTCCTTGAATAGCACTCATTTTTTCTGATCTAGGATCAAATACTTGTTCAGCCTCAGTTGCTAACTCACTAAAAATCTCTAACTGTCTTTCCTTGGCCTTATTAATTTCTGTTCGAGTCCCTTCAGTTTCTAGACCCTCTTTCTCACCAGGGGACTTTACCCCTTCATCGATAGACTTCTTATCAAAATTCATATGATATTAAGATTATCCGTTATGGAGATAGTTGGTCAACCAAAGAAACATCGGGGTTCCGATCACGAGAAAAAGGAGCAAAGTAATAAAATAATTTCTGAGTTCTTGTGTACTTCTCCCTTCTTGTTCTCGTGGCACTCGATCAAAAAACATAAGGATAAATATCAGCGCGGAGCAACCGGCGGAAACAAGACACCAAAAACAGAACTGCTTGATATCAAGCCATTCGACAAAGGTGAGAAGGATGGAGATGAGAAATCCAAGAACGATGTTGATTCGACCAAGCATCAAAAACCATCGGGGGGTGGGAGTAGTCGCACGAATCACAAGCCAGAAAAAAACAGCGAGGTAGAACAGGACGCCAAAGAGCGGAAGTGGGATCCCAAGCGGCCAAGCCCAACCAGAAGCACGTACCACCTCGCACCCAGACACAAGCGCACAGACAATCTCTCCACCCGTGACATACTCGTACAGCATGTACATGGACGTAAAAAGCCCAACAAAGGCGATTGCCGCGGTGTTCAGACGAGCTATTTTTGCCCATCGCATGTGGAAGGATTCCATAAGCCTACAGCTGTTTGCTCTGCTTTTGATTGCAGATTTTTTAGATAGGTTCTTCTCATTTTATTCATCGGAAATGTGACGTACGCATACGCATAACCTTGTTCGATTAAATGTGCATTTATATCAACTCCATTCTCTCCTATCACCTTTCGCAATAGTCGACCATATTTGTCGATCTCATCCGCTTCCAGATCCGGCTCCAATCGCACACGTTTGCCTTCGATCAGCGATTGAAGAAATCGCGATGCTTCTTTGCCAAAACACTCCACCGCCCGACGTGGGTCAACGGATTCTGGCGTGTTGACTCCGAGTAAACGAACTTTTTCTTCTGTGGTCTGCCCATCGCGCATCACAACGATCGTGTCGCCGTCGACCACGCGAAGCACAAGGGCATTGGTGGAGGTAACCGGTGCAGGAATGATGGCTGTCGAAGTCGCGATGGTTAACGTCTCATTTATCGATGCCGGTTCGAGAGAAGAGGGCGCGGTTTTATCAAAGCTTTGTAGTAAGAAAAAAATAGCGACAACGAGAATAGGAAACAGGATACGACGAATGTTAGCCTTCATAGATCGATTCAAGAATAACAAAAAAGGGTTGACGTGTGAACCATTTTTTCCTACAATCTCCGCGCAATCCGGGATCGTCTAATGGTAGGACAGCAGCCTTTGAAGCTGTTTATCATGGTTCGAATCCATGTCCCGGAGCCATGCACAAGCCGCCTTTCACAGGCGGTTTTTGCATTTTACACACACAACACGCCAAAAATCAGTGAACTTGGTACACTGGTGTCACTCATGTCTCAGCTCGGTGTTCGTTCCAAACTTGTTGCCTTGGTTCTCATCGCCCTGGTTGCTCTTGCGTTACTCTACTCCTCCTCATTTCATTCCGCTTTTCTTAGTCTCATCAGCCACATTCAGAATTTCTCCACCATCCATCCATGGTTAGCGATGGTTATCTTTATCTTCGTAGCGGCCGCGTCTGCGATGTTCTCTTTATTTAGCGGCGCGCCACTGATTCCCATTGGCGTTAGCTTGTGGGGCAGTGTGCTCACCCTGATCCTATTACTGACCGGTTGGATCATCGGCGGTATGGGTGCCTATGTGCTCGGTCGATATGGAGCCTATCCATTTATTAAGCGCTTTTTACCAGAAAAAAAGATTACAAAATATCGTAACCATATTCCGCCACACACGGAATTTATGATGATTTTTCTTTTTCGACTAATCACCCCGGCAGAAATTACCGGCTATCTCCTTGGGATCATGAAATATCCATTTGGTAGATACACTCTCATCACGTTGTTATCCGAAATCCCATTTGCGATACTCGCCATCTATATGAGTGAAGCATTTGTGCTAAAACAAGAATTAACCTTCTGGGTGTTAGGTGGATTGGCTCTCTTCTTTTTCTTTTTACTCTCCTATCTCTTTCACAAGAAGTTAAAAAGGCGCTAATGTAACGATTTTTCGTTCCCCTGGTATACATAAACATCCCTAACGATTCATTGACCACTTGTTATGAACATCAAGCAAATCCTCGCGGCAGGAACACTGCTCATGGCTTTTGCGGGCACCCCGGTTTTAGCCTCAGAAAGTGCTCCATCGACCAGACCCGCGACCAAACAAGAGATCATGCGAGCAAAAAAAGAAATCGCCGAGTGCCGTGCGCGTGTTTTGGAAACATATCTGATGGCAGACAGGATCGCACTCCAAGAGTTCGAGAGCGCTAAAAAAATCGCTCTGGAGAGCTATCACGCCGCCCTGAAGAAAGCGAAGGAAACAAAAACAAGGGAGGACATGAAAGCCGCACGTCATGCCTTGGAAACCGCGAGAATCAATGCCAAACAAACCTGGCAAACCACACATAAAAAAATTCTTGATACGTGGAGATCAGAACGTGAAGCATGTAAAACAAAACCCGTCTCGTAGACGGGCTTTGTTTTTTTCTGTTAGGACGAGGAACCTGGCAACTTACAGCCCTTGCCGCAGAACATGGCAACGGCGCTTACCCCGACCAAGATGTACACAAGGCGCTCGACCACTGGAACGCTATGGAGAATCCAGTTTACGAGATTAAACTGGAACACACCGACCAACCCCCAGTTAAGCGCACCGACGATCACGAGGATCCAAGCGACCCAGTGAACCATGCCCATGTTTCCCTTCATCATACGAATGAAAAAGAACTAATAATAAAACCAACTTATTTAAGTATACGTGAAATCAATAAAAAGTTATCCACACCACATAAAGTCCAATACGCTATTTTACTTTTTATATCTTATTAAATACCATGAGCCATGTTGTATGATGAAAAAAATATCTCTCCCCTCTTGGGATCTGTCTGGGCTGTTTGCAGGACTCAACGATCCTAAAATCAAGCGCACACAGGATGCTGTAACAAGGCAGGCAAAAGCTTTTCGCGCTCGCTATCAAGGCAAGGGAAAACACATTTCCGCGCAAACCTTGAACAGAGCTTTACAGGAATATGAAGCCGTTATTCAGAACGCAGCAAAACCATTTGAATATGCCCATCTTATTTTTTCCGCGGACAGTCAAAATCCACATCATGGAGCTTTTTTGCAAAAAATGAAAGTTTGGTACCAATCCATCTATGAGCAGATCGTGTTTTTTGAATTGGAGATCGGGCATATTCCGAATGCGCACGCGAAAAAATTAGAGCGATCCCCAAAGTTGAAATCGTATCGCTATTTCTTAGAGCGCCAAGCGGAATTAAAAAAACATCATCTCCTAGAAAATGAAGAAAAAATTTTAAGTCAGAAATCGATCACCGGCCGATCGGCATTTATCCGCTTGTATGATGAAGAAGGCGCGGCGCGGAGAGTGATGTGGAATGGTCGACCGGTTTCTGAGTCCCAGATTCTGAATCTTCTCTACGATCCAAAACAGGCGACGAGAAAAAAAGCATCGGAAGCATTCACGAACGTGTTGAAAAAAGACCTTCGACGTAGCACTTTTATCTACAATACTTTGATAGAGGATAAAAAGATTGATGATCGATATCGAACATTTGAGACACCTGAGGCAAGTCGGCATCTCGACAATCAGATCAATCAAAAAATTGTAGATACGATGACAGGGGTTGTCACGGATCACTTTCCGCTCGTACAGGATTTTTATCGTTTTAAAAAGAAGTTGATGGGGGTAAAAACACTCTATGACTATGATCGATATGCGCCGGTGCATGCGTCTTCTATTCGTTTTCCTTTTTCCGAGTCGCGAACCATCGTCCTTGACGCATTCAACCAATTTTCGCCTGAATACGCCAAGCTCGCCCAAGCATTTTTTGATCATAAGTGGATTGATGCAGCTGCGCGACCAGGTAAACGTGGTGGCGCGTTTTGTATGTATACGACACCCGATCACCATCCCTACGTTCTCGTAAACTTTGTGAAGGGTGATGTAAAGGATGTCCTTACCCTCGCGCATGAACTTGGTCATGGCGTACACGCTTCTCTTGCGCGCGCTCAGACACCGCTCAATTTTGATCATCCGCTCACGATCGCGGAAACCGCTAGCATCTTTGGGGAAATGTTGACGTTTAATGCGTTGAAGCATCGCGTGCCAAAGAAAAAAGATCAACTGGCATTGTATCTCAATAAAATTGAGGGAATTTTTGCAAGTATTTTTCGTCAAATCGCCATGTACCGCTTTGAACAAGATGCGCATCGCGCCGTGCGGGAACAAGGAGAACAAACCGCTCAGCAATTCAATGCCCTGTGGTCAAAACGTCAGGCGGAACTGTTTGGTTCATCGATCACCCTGACATCAAATTATGATGTGTGGTGGAGCTACATCCCCCATTTCATCCATACACCCTTTTACGTCTATGCCTACGCGTTTGGAGAATTGTTGACGCTGTCCCTCTTTGCACAATACCAAAAAGATGGGAAGGCCATGGTCGATCGATATATGACTTTATTACGTTCGGGTGGATCGTCATCACCACAAGCATTACTCAAACCTTTTGGCATTGATCTCACCAAGAAAACCTTTTGGGAGGGTGGGATGAAGCTGCTGAAAACAATGATCCAAGAGGCCTATGCGCTTGCCGACATTTCTTGAGGAACGCAGGTTAATCACTCAGGGATTTTTGATGGTTGCTGGCGTGGATGAAGTTGGGTGTGGATGTTGGGCAGGTCCAGTCTATGCGGCTGCGGTGATTCTCCCGCTGAATTCACGCATAGGATTGATTCGCGACTCAAAACAACTTTCTGCGAAACAGCGGGAACATCTCGTCGATCAAATTAAAACAAAAGCACTGGCTTGGGCCATTGGATCCGCATCGCATGAAGAAGTGGATCGATGGAATATCCGCCAAGCGGCCTTTCTCGCAACCCGGCGCGCCATTGCATCACTCTCGACAAAACCAGATCATATTCTCAGTGATGGTTTTGTGATTCCTGAATTACCCATGCCCTGTAAACGCATTATTCGTGGTGACACCAAGGTAAAATCGATCGCCGCTGCTTCCATCATTGCCAAAGTGGCACGCGATGCGGAAATGCGTCGGCTTGATCAGACATTCCCTGGCTATGGCTTTGCCCAACACAAGGGCTATGGCACGCGTTTGCATCAGCGTGCATTAAAAAAACTTGGCCCCTCGGCGATTCACCGGATGAGTTTTGCCCCTCTTGTCAAATTATTTTAAAGGACTGACTCCCTGGATACCATGTTGACAAGTGGCGCTTTTTGCGTTAAGAAATAGGCCACCTGCTGTACCTCAACCCACTCGATCGGAGGTGACCATGTCGCAGCCCAACTTCATCTTCCCGGAACGTCACGCCCTCATCGCCTCGCTCGCCAGCCTCCTCATCCTGCTCGCGCTCGCGACCGATCACCTCTGCGGCCTCTGGCCCTTCCACGAGCCGCCGACCGCGCGCATCATCATCGGCGAGCCGGCCATCCCGGAGCCGCCGATCATGGGACCGATCATCGACGCGAGCACCGAGCAGGACGTCTCGTTCAACGACTCGGACTGCCCGCCCAGGATCTACATCACGCGCTACTGGTGTGAGGAGGGCAGCAACGTCGTCGATATCGATGTGGTGTACATCATCGTGCCGCACGATTTCTTCAAGCTCGGAGAAGTCGCCGTCGGCGACGAGTCCATCGGCTGTGACGGAGCGGCGGAGGACATCAACCCGCCGATCGTGTACCAACCGGCGTCGATGGTGCGCTACGGCATCATCGGCCCCAACTATCGCTAGCGCCGCCCCACGATGCAAGACCAGCATCGTCCTAAAAGGGGCGGTGCTGTTGTTTGTAAGAAACTTTTTATGTACCACCCAACTGGCGAATCGCCAACAACGTTCTCATTTTTTGTTTCTCGAGTCGATCAACATTCTGCTGACATTCTAGAATTCCCTCGGCACATTCATCCATAATTTCTCGCCATTCACTTAACTCTTGCGGCACCGAATCATACCCCCAACGATGCGCGACCCTCTCCCACCAACTCTGATTTTTTTGCACATCTGACAGCCTCTGACATTCGTCCATCGCCTCCTCATATTCATGCCAGGTATCCTGCTGATTATCCAACCAGTTTCGTATTTCCTCTTCTATTTGCTTAAGACGTATTCGCGCCATCTCCAAACGGCGAGCTTGCTGAAAATCAATCACCCTAGCCTTCTGAGTGACCTGGTCAACCAATCCATGGGGTGTTTTGGCCTTGCGATGCGGTTTCTCTAACCGTGATTGTTGGGGCTCTTGAATTCGACGTGCTTCTACAGACATGTAAAACAAGATATCAAAAAATACTTCATGTTGAAATGCTTTATAAAAAACAACGGGGTCACTGTGCGAACGCGTGAAGCGCTGCACCGTGACCCCGCAGGGAGAGAGCAAACCAATAAGTCAAGTACTGCGCGAGCACTACCCGAGGACGGAGACCCCACCCGAGCAGCGGTCACACGGATAGAGACCCCTGCGGTCGAAGAACGCCTCGTCGCCGTACGCGCGGAAGCCGAGCGAGAAGCCGTCGGACTGCCACTGGAGCGCGGCCATGTCGAGGACGGGGGTCTTGCCGTCGCGGCCGGTGATCTCGGGGTAGGCGGTGACGACCGCGGGCACCTCCATGCCGCTGAGGATGAGGTTCTCGGGGAGGTGCGTGATCATCTCGCGATCGGCGATGATGCCGAAGCCCTGGAGCGCGGGGAAGTACACCCCGCACACCGGCCCCTTGGCCATCGCCTCGACGAGGCGCTCCTGGCGGGTGCCGGGGATGACCGTCACCTGCCCGGCCAGCTCTCCCTCGCGGTAGTTGGTGAACGGAGGCTTGGAGAACTGCGCCTTGTAGGAGCGCGCGAGGGCCGGGATGATCGTGTCGTTGAGGAGCTGGCCCGCGTCGCCCTGGAGCTGCGGGAGCGCGAACGGGAAGTGCGGGCCCCTCGGGAGGTTTGCGATCTGCTGGTTGCCGGTGATGCGCGCGAGGGCCGCTTTGCAGCGATCCTCGAACTCGGCGGCGGACATGAACTTCACGTCCTTGCCGTAGAACTCCTGGAGGCGCGCGAGGCGGGCGGCGTAGTCGATCTCGGGCTGGGTCAGGTAGTATGCCCGTTTGGCGTCGACGACGCCCTTCATCCCGGAGATCGGGATCACGCGGCCATTGCGGTCGACGAGCACCGCCGTCCCGTCCTTGAACGTGACGTGGACCACCAGCTCGTCGCGGATGACGCCGTCGAACGCCTTCAGCGCGCTCGCGCCGCCGCCCGCGCCCTGGTGGATCTTCTGCGCCCACGCCTGCTGCTGTCCCGCCGTCATACCGTGCCACCACTGTCCGAAATTGATTTCCTTGGTCGTCATCGGATCACTCTCCGTTTCGGTCGCCTCCCAGGCTCGTTGCCCGAAAGACATTGTCACCCCTTCCCGGGGTCCAGGTTGCCCTTAGCCCTCATTAGTTCTTTCAATGAGGAGAGCGTTTACGTTACCCATAAAATAACTCTTATGAGTAAGATACACACTCTCCTCATATTTGGCTTAAATTGGCTTTAATTTTAAAAAGAACAACGAATAACTATATCATATTTTAGCACTTTTGTCAATGCACATAGGGAAATCTCATGTTGCTCCGCTCCCACGAAAACCATGGGGTTTTTATAGGCTTTCCAATGTATAAAGAAAAATACCCCTGTTGGAGTATTTTTCTTATGGTAGCCCCTAGGGGAATCGAACCCCTATTTTCCCCGTGAGAGGGGGATGTCCTAGCCATTAAACGAAGGGGCCATGGGTGTCAGCTTATTAGCTGATTAGCTTTTTAGCTTATTAGGCAGACATGTTTGATAACATTTTGTTTAACATTCTCATAACTTCATTAAGAAGAGCATCGCAGCGAGTACGGTTTTCGTCTCTACCAAAGCTTAGCCTTCTTGACGCTTCCAGCTGTGTCTCCAATTCTGCACCGGATCCGTATGCGATGATCAGAAACTGTCGATAATCCTTTCTGCTTCCTCGTCTTCGTCCTTCTGCGATGTTCGATGAAATAGACACGGTCGCTCGACGCATTTGTGAGCTGAGCCCATATCGCTCTGTCTCCGGAAAGCCATCCGTGAATCCATAGACAGCGACAAGCAAGTCCATAGACTTCTGCCATACAATGAGATCCTTATAAGAGTGGATTGGCTCTACTGTGGTTGTCATGTCTTTCTAAGAAGCTAATAAGCTAACGCCTAAAAAGCTACTTTCTCTGCCACGCTTCCTCCTGACGAACCAAAAGCTCGCTTGCTCGTAGCGGCTCAGCCATCAACTCTTTGACCACGCGTTCCATGCGCACCCCTTTGGCATCGATCGTTCCTTCAGAGGCTTTAATGAGAATCACATCCCCCGGATGGATCCAATCCTGCAGAAATCTCCCCGCCTCTGGCGAGTCCTCAAATACCTTGATTTGATCCTCTCGCATGCCGCTCGCCATCGCCCCTTGAGCCATGGCGTGCGCGAGTGTACCACATACAACCAAAAGATCAAGATGTAATTGAGCCGCTTCTGCTCCAATGCGTGCATGGAGTGTTTCCGCAGGAGGGCCGAGCTCGCGCATCTCTCCCAAACACGCCACCCTGCGCTGGCCCGGAGCAAGTTCCATCTTAGCTAAATCGCGCAAAGCGGATAAAACCGAAACGGGAGAAGCGTTATACGATCCGTCCAACAACGTGGTGTGCTTGATGCCAGGAATGATTCGCGCGCGCCCAGGCAATGGGATAAGTCGTTGCTCAATATCCGGAATGATCTCATCCGCTTCGCGTTTGATATCCATAATGGCTGCTACCAAAAAAGCGGCAGAAATCGCATAGGTGGCGGATGTTCCAAATACTCCCGGCAAATACACTTTTCTTAAACGATTAAAACTCTCAAATGCCACTTCAATTCCTTCCGGAACATTTCCATACTCCGATGATCGAACACGGACGTGAGAGCGAATGATGCGAACATCAGAGCCGTCTGCTTCTCCAAACGTAAACACACGCGCTTGGGTCAGATGGCGCATGGCAAACACGCGTTTATCATCTCCGTTTAAAATAACCGTCCCGCTTGGAGAAACGGCTTTCACCAGCGTGGCTTTTTCCTCTGCTACGGCGTCAATGGATGGATAATTTGCTGCGTGAACAGGTGCGAGAGAAGTATCTTCTGGCGTCACAGCCGTCACGATCGAGATATCCGGTGGAGCAATCGTCGTGAGCTTGACTAAGTCTCCAGGCTTATCTGCGCCCATTTCTAAAATAAATGTTTCTATGCCTGTGCGCTTCCATCCCCATCGATACAGAGTGACGAGCAGCAAAAGATGGGCCCATCGCCACACGGATCGTCCGGGGGCCTCTTGTCCAAAAATGGTGAGCGGAACTCCTAATTCATTGTTGTAATTTTTTATGGAGCCGCGTGTTTTATTTTCTGGATTACGAGCGTCAAGCACCAGCTCGATACAGTTACGCGTAGACGATTTTCCAACAGAACCCGTAATCGCAATAATAAAAGGATGCTCTCGTTGAATGGTTTTTTGAGCGCAGGCGCCCAAATAACGCTCAAAAACACGAAGCAAACGCATAGTACTAAGATCGTACTATCTCTCGGGAGGAACGTGCAAGTAGGTAAGAAGAAATTTTGCCAAATCACCAAAGACAGGCGCTGCAGAGGACTCGGCAAAGATGACATCACGCGGCCGATCAATTTTGACCAACATAACAAATTTCGGGTGATCTGCCGGAGCAAATCCTACAAATGAACCTATATTCTTATCTTTCAAATATCCTTTTCCATTTGGATCAGGGATCTGAGCTGTTCCCGTCTTCCCTGCCACATAATACCCCGGGACGGCTGCGCGTTTGCCATGTCCTTTTTCAACGACATCCACCATCATACCGGAAATAAGACGAGACGTACGTGAGCTAATCACTTGTCGAATCACTTGCGGTTTTATTTCTTCACGCGTGCCATCTGGGTGGATGATCGCCTGAACCAAATACGGCTTCATCAACTGCCCTCCATTTCCCAAGGCAACAAATGCACTCACCATCTGGAGCGGTGTAGTGCTAATACCTTGGCCGTATGAGGCGGTTGCTCCCCAAATTCTCCCCGTGCGCTGGAGTGGAGAGATATCTCCTTTGGCCTCCGCTTGGAAGCCGATCCCGGTTTTCTCTCCAAATCCAAATCGCTTCACATAGTCCCGAAAATTCTCTATCCCTAGCAATCGTTGAACAAAAATGGTTCCTGTATTCAGCGACTTACTTAAAACCTCAACCATGGTCTGCAATCCATGCGCCTGTTTGTCAGAGTTACGAATCGTAAAATCATCAATATGCTCCTCCCCCGTATCCGTATAGGTGGTCCGTGGAGTAATTTTTCCCGCATCTAACGCGGCGGCGAGGGTTACGGGTTTAAAAATAGATCCGGGTTCAAATTGATAAAAGGATTATTCAAAACGGCAAGATCGCTAATCTTGCCATAGTTTGCTGGATCAAAATCTGGATATCCACACATCGCAAGAATCGCTCCTGTTTGCGGATCCATAACAATCACAACCCCGCTCGCCGCCGCAAATTGTGTAACCGCCGCTTCAATTTTTTCACACGCTTTATATTGAATCGCCCGATCAATGGTGAGCACGATATCAGAGCCGTCTTTGGCTTGAGTAATATCCAACGTTCCAATCGTGAGCCGTCTTCCAGCCGCATCCTTTTCTGCCACCAATGAACCATAGGTACCCGCCAGCGTTTCTTGAAACGCTCCTTCCAATCCATATTTTCCTACCCGATGACCATCATCTTGCACCGAAACAAATCCAATCATCTGCCCCCCCAATCCCCGCTCTGGATAAAGACGCGCCACGCCTTTAGAAACCCCGATTCCCGGCAACCGTTTGGCGCGTAAGGTATCCGCGATCTCCAAAGAGACGTCTTTTTGCAAAACAACATAGGTACTGCTCGAGGAAATTTTATCAAACATCTCCGTACTCGTGGTCTGAAAAATCGCATTGAGCTCCTCGGCGACTGTCTTTGCCTCTTTGATTTCGCGCGGCATGGCAAAGACCAGCCAGGCATCGCGATCCTTTGCCACCGGAAACAGTTTCTCGCTGGTGGTATCTTTCAGATAAATCGTCCCTCGTTTAGGAACGAGGGTCGCTTCTATTTCATGTTGATCCGAAGCTAAAACTTTATACGTTTTGTGATCAAAGATTTGCAATTGAAAAAAACGAAGCAACAAAAAGACCAATCCCAAACCAAATAACACAGCAATCACCGTGACGCGTTTTTCCAACAAAGGCGATTCTCGAACTCGTGAAAAAGAAGAGTAGCCGCGTGAGTAGTTCACGACCGTAGAATACCATATCGCAACACATGGATACATATCGGCTAATATTAGCGGAAATAGTGAAATATTCCTTGCCAAAAAGATCAAAAAATGCCATAATCTATCCACAAACTATGATTCGATCTATCGCTTTGTTGATTGCCCCGGTCATGGCATTTGGACTATTGTTTGTCGCTTCCCCATCCATGGGTCTTGCGGCGACAAAGGCAAAAAAGATTGCACCAAGAAAAGTTGAACTGACGCCTGTAGCCGCAACCACCAAATGTTTGACTCCGGAAATCAAACAACTCTATCAAACAGCAAAAGCCAAGGCAGAAGAAGAAATTCAAAAAGCAGGGGCGGAGGCAGATGGCGCGGCCAAAAAATATCGTGAAGACATCGAAACAATCTGGGTCGCCATGCATGAACCCTACTGTGGATATGGTAGCCGAGGGGTCAGAGCCGTACAAAACTCATTCAACAAATCTGTAAACAAAAGCAAAGCAAAATTTGCAGCAGCCATAAAAAAATAAACAGGGTAACAAAAAATAAACAGGGTGTACCCTGTTTATTTTTTTATCGTTTTATATACTTCCCCACGGCAGCCCAGGAGACGAGTGCGACCAAACCAAACATCCCCACTCCTTCCACAAACACGATCGTCGGCCACTGCTCACGGAAAAAGGTGAGCAGAAAGGAACCCACCCGCACTGAATCAAATAAAGGCGGTAAAACATTATCCAGCCAGGCAGAAACACCGATCAACAAAGCAAAGGACAGAATAAAAGAAAAGAGCGCGAGCCAAATCCCCTCAAGAATAAACGGTCCGCGAATAAAAAAGGAGGAAGCGCCGACTAAACGCATGATCGTAATTTCTTCTCGCTGTGTATACACGGCAACGCGAATAGCATTAAACGCAATCAGCGCTCCAAAAAACGCAAAAATTGCCACGAGGATTGCCCCAAAAATTCTGGCTTTGCGCCCGGCGTCTTGAATCCAGGCAATAGCCAGCTGATGGTCATCGTAGGTACGATCTTGAATGAAAGAAGCGTATTGTGGATTTTGAATCGTTTGCAACAAGAACGGATAATCAGAGACGTCCTTGGCTTTGATAACAAGCTGTGCACCCAGCGGATTACCAGACAATTCGTTCAACGCACTGATCACTTTTGGATCACGATCTGCGTGACGCGCTTTAAAATTTGCCAGAGCTTCTTCCGCCGTAATAACCTTAATCCCCGCCACTTGGGGCAAGGAGGTAAGAAAGAATCTTGCTTGATTGATCACTTCAACCGGGGTGGCTTTTTTAAAGGTAACGGTCACATCGATTTTTTGCTCCAGAGCCTGGATGGTGTTCTCCAGCAACACATTTACCCCAAGCAATACATTGACGGACAAGAGCGCCATCATAAAAACAAAAACCGTCGCCAACCCAAGCCACGCATTACGGAATACGTTTTTCCATGAATACTTAAAAATCCTCCAAAGCGTGATCATACAGATAAGATATATTTTCCCTGAGCCACATCAGAGACGATGTTTCCGTTGCTGATGGTAATAACGCGTCGACGCAGGGCGTTGACTACCTCACGATTATGGGTCACAAGGACAATCGTCGTGCCAAACTGATTTATCTTCAATAATAAATCCATGATGTCTCGGGTGTTTAACGTGTCGAGATTTCCTGTCGGCTCATCAGCAAGAAGCACTTTTGGCGCGTGCACCAGGGAACGCGCAATCACGACGCGCTGCTTCTCTCCTCCGGAAAGCTGTTTTGGAAATCGATCCTTTTGAGCCTCGAGTCCAACAATCTTTAACACCTGTGGCACGATTTCCCGAATCCGCTTCCCTGACTCCCCTGCGACTTCCAGGGCAAAGGCGACGTTTTCATAAACCGTTTTTTGAGACAAGAGTTTGTAGTCTTGAAACACCACACCAATCTGCCGTCGAAGCTGTGGAATATCTCGCGAAGGAATACGAGTAATATCCCAGCCACCAACCATAATACGACCGGTGCTGGGCCGCTCGTCCGCAATCAATAATTTGGCCATGGTCGTCTTCCCTGCGCCGCTTTGGCCCACAATCGAAACAAATTCCCCTGGTTCAATCTTAAGCGAGACGTTTTGCAAAGCAACCACGTCCGGAGGATACACTTTGGAGACGTGCTCCAGAAAAATCATGTGTTGCTATTCTATCACACTTGCCGCCACTCGTTCGACTAATCCTGGATCAAACATATTTGGAATGATTTTCTCTGGCGTCGGATGAGGCACCATCGCGGCAATGGCTTCCGCCGCACGAAATTTGATTTCATCCGTCACTTTTTTCACCCCGTGATCGAGCATCCCGCGGAAGAGCCCTGGATAACACAGGGCGTTGTTGACTTGGTTAGGAAAATCGCTCCTCCCCGTCGCCATAACAGCAACCCCTGCGGCCTTAGCCTCGTCTGGCAAGATTTCTGGAACGGGATTGGCCATGGCGATGATAATGGAATGAGGAGCTAACGATTTTACGATGTCTGTCGTAAAAATCCCAGCCGAGCTGACTCCGATCAAAATGTCAGCACCTTGAGCCACGTCTGCGAGCAAACCGGTCCGCTTTTCCTTATTCGTAAACGAGGCCAATAATTTTTTTTCTTCATTGAGCCCTTCTCGACCATCCCAAATCGCCCCCGTCCGATCAACCGCAATAAGATTTTTTATCCCTCGCTTAACCAAGAGACGGGCCACGCCAATACCCGCTGCCCCAGCTCCACTCAAAACAACGTTTACCTCTTCAAATGATTTGCCAACAACCTTCAACGCATTGATCAACGCCGCGAGTGCGACCACCGCGGTGCCATGCTGATCATCATGCATCACGGGAATATCGAGTTCTTCTTGCAACCGCCGCTCAATGGTAAAGCAACGCGGACCGGAAATATCTTCTAATTGAATGGCTCCAAAACTCGGCGCGATCGCCTTGACCGTTGCAATAATCTGCTCCACATCTTGTGTGGCAAGCACGATCGGAACAGCATCCAAATCTGCAAAACGCTTAAAAATGGCGCACTTACCTTCCATAACAGGCAAAGCTCCTGCCGGCCCAATATTCCCCAAACCAAGCACCGCCGATCCATCCGATACAACCGCTACCGCATTCTTTCTCCAGGTTAATTGGTCGGCTTGCTCAGGATGATCGGCAATAACGCGTGAGACAGCGCCAACACCAGGCGTATATACCAGGGACAGGTCGGACATGCTGTCTATTGGCGTTTTAAGCCGTATCTCAATTATTCCTTTTAAGCGCTGGTGAAGCTCGATTGCTTGCGCTCCCACGTCTGGCCTTGTCTCGCTCATAGATCACAGAAGCATAATAGTAGACATCTTTTATTGCAACCGCTATTGTAGAAACAGAACCCTAAAATCTATGAATCATGAATTTTTCTCGTTGAGTCTTTCTCGCAAGGCACTCTTAGAACTTCACCGGGCAACGTTGGCACGATTCCTCATGGAGACGTCTCTCCGGCAAGAGCAAGGGCTCGAAACCGTGCCATACCCGACCCTTTTGGAAAATATTGAACGACTCCTTGGGATGTCGACGGAAGACGCGCATCAGATCCTGCACCATATGGAGGCAGAGCTCTGGGAGTTCACGTGGTACAACTACACGGATGAATGGGCATGGCACCGCGCAAGACGGGATGTGATAAAGGAACTTGGCGCACGCGCCAAAAAAACAGACCCCCTCACCCTTGAACAGTTGGTCTCGCGAAGATATGAAGAATGTTTTGAAGCCTACGTGGGGGAAATTGATATGAAGGAGGAACCGGTGAAAAAAGAACGTGTCGGAATAAAAAGATCAAAAGATCGCACCATCTAAAAAATGATTGCACCATCTTTCAACGTTTCCCTATTTTTGGTATTCTTTCATCATGGAGGAAAAACGACGTCAGAAAAACGCCTGGGTCATTTCAGTGAACATGGGGTATGGACATGAACGGGCGGCGTTTGGTTTGGAGGATTTGGCGTATGGAAAAATCATTACCGCCAACGAGTATTCTGGAATTCCGCATAAAGAAAGACAGCTGTGGACGCGTCTACGAAAAACCTACGAGGCGGTCTCGCGTGTACGCTCTCTTCCCGTTATTGGTGAACCCCTGTTCAGCGTCATGGATCATTTTCAAAAAATTCCGGAATTTTATCCACGCCGTGATCTCTCTGCATCTAATCTCCAACTACAGCAATTTTATCATTTGATTGAAACACAGGGACTAGGCAAACATTTAATTGATAAACTCTCTCGCAAGCGGCTCCCATTGATTAGCACGTTTTTTACCGGTGCCTTTGCCGCAGAAGTCCATGGATACCCCGGTGACATCTATTGTGTGATTTGCGATGCAGACATGAGTCGAACCTGGGCCCCAAAAGATCCAAAAAAGAGCCGTATCAAGTATTTTGCCCCCAACGGACGTGTCGTCGAGCGACTCAAGTTGTACGGAGTGCGCGAGGAAAATATTTTTTTAACGGGCTTTCCTCTCCCCAGGCAAAACATCGGAGGACCAAAGGCAGATATTGTCAAACAAGATCTCTTGGCTCGACTGTGTAATCTTGATCCGAAGAAAATCTTTCTTGAAAAATACGCAAAGACCCTCGGTGCAGAATTGGGTGAGCTGATCTGCCCGTGGAAGCCACGGCACCCGTTGACCCTGACCTTTTGTGTCGGTGGGGCTGGGGCACAACGTGAATTAGGATTACAAATGCTAACGAGCTTACGGAAAGAGATTTTGGCGCAAAACATCCGTGTAAACCTGGAGGCAGGTACGCGACGGTCTGTAGCCCATTATTTTTTACAAGGTGCGAGATGGCTTGGTCTGAGAAAAATGCTTGGCTCCTATCTCAATATCAACTGCCATGGAACACGAGCGAACTATTTTAAAACCTTTTCTAAAACCCTACGCACAACGGATATTCTTTGGACGAAACCAAGTGAGCTTTCCTTTTACACCGGTCTTGGTCTTCCGATCATCATTGCGCCTCCCATTGGCTCACAAGAAGAGTTTAATTTGCGCTGGCTGCAAACCGTAAACGGCGGAATTCCACAAAACGATCCGCGTTATACCAACGAATGGTTGTTTGACTGGATTTCCTCCGGAGGTCTCGCGCGCTTTGCCTGGAACGGCTATATCGAGGCACCTACCCATGGTGCCTATCGGATCGAAAGTATTATTACAGGAGCAAAAACTCCTCTAGCAACATTGCCGCTCATTATTTAAAAACCTCACTCTTTTGTTGAGGATACGTGAACGATACCATCCTGTAAAAACGATCCGATATTTGATGGAGCCGGACGAAAATCCACAAGTTTGTAAACCAAAAAGGCGGCACCAATGTATAGGGCGAAAAATAATCCGACAATGATCAGGAACCAATCTTCGTTTTCTACAACCCCGGCGATAAAAGAATAGAGGAAGATTGCGAGAACTAAGATCAGGATGGCGACAAAGAGAATAAAAAACCACATATCAAAGCGAGCGTAATGAGTAAATCAAGAGTAATGAGTAATGAGTAAAATGAGTAATGAGTAATAAGTAATGAGTAATATCTTAACAAATAAAAGATAACATGGACTTTCAATCACGTGAATATACGAAAGCCGCGTCCTGAGACCAGGGACGTACATCTTCCTCAGTCGACTGTGTCAAGGCTTGCTAAATGATTCTCTATTCTGTATGATCTCGGGACATTTGGACGTTTAGCTCAGTTGGTTAGAGCGTTCGATTCACATTCGAAAGGTCGCAGGTTCGAATCCTGCAACGTCCACCACGTAAAGGCCACGTTTTAAAGCGTGGTTTTTTCGTTGTGGCCCACGTGGCACAGCCATTAAGAAAACCACATCAATAGATAAAAGTGGCCTTTACGTGCCCCGTGGCGTGAGAGGCTGCTA
>VGLT01000001.1 GCA_016866635.1 Candidatus Uhrbacteria bacterium | reverse complement strand
CGGTATACAGAACGCCAGACACCGCTGGAATCTTAAGCGTGTCTCCAGGTTTAATCGCAGCACGAGTGTTTAACTTATTTGCATTAATCACCGTTCCGACGTTCACCCCAAATCGTGCCGCAATCGCCGCAACCGTGTCACCCGACTGTACGGTATACGTTTCTGTCTGTGAGCGCGTCACGAGTCTCACCGGAGCCGCTGGATCACCCGGATGATGTTCGGTCCAAGGTTGAACCGCAATGCTCCCTGGGATGGTCATGTCGGCCAACGGTTGTTCCTCATCATAATCATAGTCAATCCCTGGCAGAGCCATGATGGTGCTTGAACCGAGGTAATTTACATTTTTCACCAGGCGACCTGGTACCGTAGATTCTTGGACCACCTCTTCATGACCAGAGGTCACCAGTGTATACAGCATGCTACGTCGACCGGTCTCGCCCGCCGTTGCCGTCCGTGTCTGCAATTGAGTTGCAATGGCAGCAACCGAGATCACAAACACAACCGCATGAAACACAAATCGATTGGTAAAGAAAAAGAAAAAGATGCCGCGAGCTGACGCGAGAATTTTAGAAAAACGAATTCGCAAGCGCACGATTAAAGAGTAGATTGGTAATAAAATATAACGCAGCACCGCCGTAAACAAGAAGCCGAGCGCAATAAAGAGTGGCTTAAAAATAAAAGCCAAAACATACCCAAAACCTCGTAATCCACGTAGGGCTACGAGCGCCAATTTGGTTAAGATTCGATAGTGTTTTGGCATGGAGAGATAGGCACAAGTCTACTAGAAAATAGGCCACGGGTCAACCCCTTTTGGCAAGTATTTGCAGCAAAAATTAGGCTAAAATAAGCCATTATTTTTTTGCACATGCTGATTTTATGGGCTCAAAATTGAGCTATATTTTTTGGCTGGGTTGAGGGGAAAAAACCGAGGTGTTTAAGGGGATTTGGAAGACGGTGGGATAAGATTATTTCTCCGGATATGGACAAGGTTTATTTGAAGTCAAAAGTTCTGACAACTTATATTTGCCCGTAGATGAAAAAGATTCTGAAGATCCGAGCGTCTTCTCTCCTTCTTTTACAAAAAAGCAAACTTCCGAGTCTCCAAAAAAGCTCAAAACGACCTTCTTTTGTTTCCCTGAAAAAATTTCTTCTGTTGTCTGAAAAAGCAAATCTCCATTATCGTGAGATTGATAAAGAACTTTTACTGTTCGGGGTTGATCTACGTCGTTAAAAAAATATAATTTGCTACCTAAAAATTCATTTAATAAAAGCATGGCGGCAATAAAGAGAATCAATAAAAAAATGGGGGAAACAATAACCAACGCTCCCAATCCAATTCTTTTTCCCCAACGAGATGAGATGCTTGCCTTGTGTTGCATGTTTTCAAAGTAACAAGAAAGTCAGATCAGCGTCAATCAAATCGACCCTATACCTGGTTTAGACCTGACACATGTGGGATTTTTTTCCAGAATTTTCCATCTCCTCATGGAATGCTCTGGAAACGGCCCAAGCGAGTTGCTTGGCTCAGGCCTATCGTTGCAACAGGGGGTTTTCGTACCCCTGGAAGAGACGCTTCGACGTTGGGTTGAAGAATGTGCACTACACCGGGATGATCTCCCACTCGAGCTGGCCGGGGACGTGGGGCAGTCCGACGCAACTGACTCGTGCACGCTCCCACTGATCCATTCCGACGTGATCCGTGTAGTTGAAATCGCCATACCCGGGGCTTACCCCTCGACGATCCTCCCCAAAGGGCATCCTGCACACCAGTTTCTTTACTCCCCGTACCGCAAGGAACTTGGGAAGAAGTCGCTCGATGGTATGCAGACTAGGGAGTTCGCAAGCACAGACTTGTTGCCCGAACTCTATCGTCAGGACCCCATCCTCGACGCCAACCGTCCTAGGCTTTCCGCGTTCGATGTGCATGAAGAAGGCCGCCTTGAGGTTCTCTCCAGCGATCTCGATCGCCTTCTTCGCCTCCTCTGCGATCTTCTTCTGGCGGGCAAGCTCGTCACGAAGGGTCTGCTCGAGAACCAGCTGGTCGGTCATAGGCGCTCTCCTTGTCCAACGTCCGTTTCGAGATCAGGGACCATTCCCATCCTCGAACACATCAAGATACCGTATTTTTCTCATATTGTCCATCGTAATAGACAGTAATTCTTGACTCTTTGCTTTAATTTTGGTATTATTTTAGCTATAAATTTAACTGTCATGTTTTTTAGACAACATATATGGATAGTCTAAATGCCCTAAAAGAACTCGGGTTAGCCGAGCAAGAATCCGAGATTTATCTGGCTTTATTAAAAATAGGTGGTGGAACTGCGAGTCAGGTCGCAAAAGATGCGGGGATCAAACGGACAACCGTGTATGCGATTTTGAAGACGCTGGCGCAAAAAGGGTTTGTCACGATGTACTTTAAACGCAGCAAACAATTTTATCTGGCAGAGAAACCTCAGCGCATCGCTAGTTATTTTGAAACAAAAGTAAAAAGTTTCACTCAGTTTATCCCTCAGCTTGAATCTCTCGAACGTAAACAAGCGCAAACCCTTGGCTTGCGCTTTATCGAAACCGTGGATGAGTTGAAGCAATTCTATACAAGAATTTTGTCTGAATATAAAAACAAGCAATACCGCGCGCTCGGCAATAGCAACACCTGGCAAGGATTGGCAACAGAATTTTTTGTTCAGTATCGACATGACCGCGGTGCGAATAATATTCGAACCAAAATTTTGGTTAGCGCGGATTCGGTCGGCGTTAATCCGACCGATCCACGTCTCCTTCGTGACGTCCGAATCCTCCCTGAAAACTATTCCTTCAAAAGTACGATCGATATTTATGACGACAAGGTTCTAATCGTGAGCCCTGAGCTTACCTCGCTTGCGGTTGTGATCGCTATCCCAGCCATGGTCGATGTCTTTCGATCAATGTTTGATATGTTGTGGGAATTTGTAGGACCAACACGGACGTTGAAACGTACTAATTCGACTTAAACCCAATCTCCGTCTCCGGTGTCTCTGGTTCGTTCAACAGTTTATACAGAGCATCAAACACTACTTTGAATTGCTCATCATATTGCTTTTCCATGGCTTCGAGTTTTCGTCGCAGGTAATCATTCTCGAACAACATCTGCCTCATTTTCGTAAGCGTGCGCATGATTTGGATGTTGACCATAACGGCGCGTTTACTTTTGAGGACACCTGAGAGCATGGCGACGCCTTGTTCGGTGAAGGCATAGGATTCAAAACGAACCTTTCTTGTTGTGGGGTTTTCGGTCACAAATTGTGATCGCAAATTTTCATCTTTCCTGTCGATATTGCAACGCCTCTGCGATATGCGGCACATCAACCTCCTTTACTCCTCCCAAATCTGCGATCGTCTGTGAAACTTTTAAAAGTCTAAAATAGGCGCGAGCAGACAACCGATAGTGATCAACCGCATGCTGGAGCAAAGCCTTCCCCTCTTTCGTAAGTTGAATTCTTTTTCTTGCTTGGTCGCTCGTGAGTTCGGCATTGGTTTGGATTTCCAGATCCTTCCAACGCTCTTCTTGCAGATCACGCACCGCTTGGACACGCTCGCGAATCAATACGCTAGACTCTGCCGCCGCTTCATCAGTCAGTTCCTGCGTTTTTACTTTTGGCACTTCGATAAACAAATCAATACGATCAAGAAGGGGTCCACTCAAGCGTTTTTGATATTTTGAAATGACATTCGGCGAACAGATGCAGGCGCGTTCGTTGTCCGTCAAAAATCCGCATGGACAGGGATTCATCGCCGCGAGTAAGGTAAATCTTGCGGGATAGGTCACGGTCCCTTGCGCGCGACTCACCGTCACACATCCATCCTCCAACGGTTGCCGCAAACTTTCGATCACAGAACGGGGAAATTCCAAAAATTCGTCTAAGAACAATACCCCTCGATGTGCGAGAGAAATTTCTCCGGGTCGTGGATTGCTCCCTCCGCCAACCAATGAGACCAAACTTGCGCTGTGGTGCGGGGAGCGGTAGGGCCGATCCAGAACTACCCCCTCTTTTGGCAATAGTCCTGCTACGGAATGTATACGCGTGACGGCCAGCATCTCTTCAGAAGTCAACGTTGGTAAAATCGACGGGTAACATCGTGCCAACAAAGTCTTTCCAGATCCTGGTGGACCCTGCATTAATAAATTATGTCCACCCGCCGCCGCAATCTCCATCGCTCGTCTTGCCTGCTGTTGACCGCGCACACCAGAAAAATCACTTCCTCGTGAAACTTTGCGCGTCCCCTTTGGGCGTCTGGTCGGCTCACATTCTAATGCTTGTTCTTTTAATACATGAGCGACCACCTCTGCTAAGCACCCTGCCTTTCTCACTTTCACTCCTGACACAAGCGCCGCCTCTGCCGCATTTTCCTTTGGTAAAATAAGTTCTTTTGTCCCTAATGCACGCGCCAACAGAGCAAAAGACAAGGCTCCCTGAATTGGTCTGAGTGTCCCGTCCAAGGCAAGCTCCCCCGCAAACAAATGATCTTCCGTCGCTTTCTCATCGATGTAATCCTGAGCAAGAAGGATCGCTAATGCAATCGGCAGATCAAACGGCGTCCCATTCTTTTTTAAATCCGCAGGAGCCAGGTTGATCGTGATATGTGTCCGTGGGAATGGAACCTTGGAATGCTTCATCGCGCTCTTGATCCGTTCTTTTGCCTCTTGAATGGCCGTGTCCGGAAGACCAACGATCGCAAACGCTTTCAACCCAGGAGAAATGTCCGCCTCTACTTCAACACGTCTCGCGTCCAATCCCAAAACCGACGCCGTCATGATGTGAGAAGGCATATTGATTCTTGGTTCTATTAAAATCTTTCCCTCCCTATACCCCGTTCCATTTTTTAAACACTCTGTCAATAGGAACACTGGGGACAAATCAACCCTAGACCTGGTTTGGACCTGGCACCGGTGGGGTTTTTTTCCTTGATTGTCTTATGAAAAACCAGATTCCACCTAACGCGATGGCTCCATCTGCACTATTTACTGCCGAGCGACCAAAAAAGAGAAGCCAGTCTCGAACATATCCAAGGGTGATCCGATCGATCACGTTCCCAATGGCGCCGCCAAGTAAAATCGCGAGAGCAAGTGCACTCATCCACTCCCCTCTGCGCACCAAGCGCATCATCCAAAAAAGAATCACGACACAAAAAATGATCGTCAGGGTAATGGTTGCTATTTGAGGAAATGCCAGGCTGAATGTAATGCCGTAGTTGTGATAATCAGTGAATTGAACGAAGCTTTTTGCAAATGTAAAACCGGACATCAAATCCGGTTTTGCAAAAAATATTTGTTTGGTGAATTGATCAACGGTCGCAACCAGTGCCGTGATAACAAGGGAGAGGGCCAACCGACGCGCGTTCATCCTACAATTCTTGCGTCAACGTCTTCTTACAAGAAATGCAAGCCGATGACGTTGGTCGCGCCTCTAAACGCTTTGGATCAATTTCCTTTTTGCAGTACTTGCAAATGCCGTATGTGCCATGCTCAATCGATTCCAACGCTTTTACTACATCGCGCAACTCCGTTTGAAGTTTTGCGCCAATAGAAAGCTCGTCCGCATATTCCGATGCCTCAACCGAGTTGTCGTCTTCAGAATCCCCACCCGCCTCCGGATACGTCATTTGAAAACGGTTGGGATTCTTTGGGTCCTTTTTAGCAATATCCTCCAAATCGCGCTCTAAGCGAGCCTTCTCTTCAATCAACTGATTTTTCATCTGTGAAATAAATTCTTGCGTCATAGTTCTATGTTATTCACTATGTCCTGAGCATTAGTCGAAGGACATACTATTGGATTCAGTGTATAAAAAAATCGCATTTTAATCAAGTTTCAGGGGAATTGAAAAGCGCCACCGGCGACAATGCTTCAAAAAGATGAAGACGTGGCTGTGGTGGCGCTAGAAAGCGACAGGCACAGGTCCGTCCTCGTCACACGTCTAGAGAGCCGCGCCCAAATGAATGGGGGCTCAATCTAGGAAATGATGAAGTGACAAGGCGGGACACACATGTGCCTCGCTAAAGAAGGAATCGCTCATCGACCCAACCCTGGTCTATCCACCGTAAAGGCGGACAAGTATCACGCCTGTACATCATGGCGGTGACCAAGAAATTTGGGTTTTATTTTGAGTTTCTTTGTCCCACTAAAGCGGGACGGGGTCGAGTTGATGAATCCAACGACGCCCATCTGCAAGCAGATCGGCAGTCGAGCGGATCTATTGACGATGAAAGGTGCGACTTACTCCGACTAGACCACTGACGGTCTTAGCTAACCAGGTGTTCACTCCGAATTCGGAATGCCAATACGTTGACTCGCTAAATAACGCGAGTTCGCCAGCACTTGGCTGACTACGAAGAAAAAAGAGCGATCAATCCTCTCACGCACGAGAGGGAAAAGAGCTTGCGAGCCCATGCCGAGCTCACGATTGATATCTTAGCATTTTTTTCACTTTTGATCAAACCATGCATGTGAATAAACCTTTTTCTTGGCTTATTCAAAGCAAAAAACAAGTTTTTTATTTAAAGAACCTATTTGAACGGCTGGTAGCAGAATTTCGCTAGATGTAGCAAAATTTGATAAAAAAAGTGACATTGCCTTATTTGAGAAACGAGCTTGCGGCTTGATATCCTGACAAAAATTAGCTGAGATAAGCGAATTTTCTGCATGATTTTTGTTTTTTCCAAAAATAATCTCAGATCCAATGATCTCAACAGGACCGTGATCTGTGGTTATCTTCTGTCCTTTATAGAATGCAGGATCTGTACTTACAGGCAAAATTTTCTCCCTAACCAATGTTCCATCCTCTAATTTCACTACTCTTTGCTGGGTTAAGCCAAGAAAACCAAAAACTTGTCGCGCCTGCTCCTGCTTAATCGCTTCCCCAAAACTCATGACCACATCCATACCAGACTGACCGGGTTCATTATAGACAACGCTTAACTGGACCGGATTAAGGTTGGCGCTATTGAAAGGTAAATCGCTCAGACCCAGCGAATCAAGCAAAATACTAGCCAAGGAACGATTAGAATCGCTCTCGGGGAGATGTATGCTTATATCAGCCAATTTTAACGACCTAGAAGAGCTTGCCTCAAAAATAGCGTCTGTGTAAATGACCCTCTGCTTGTAATACCCCTCAAATGGCTGGAGATTTTTGTGTGCCATCTTGCCCGAAAGAAATTCGCGCGGATCCATCCAGAAAGAAAAGGCCGCCCCAGCATCAGACCACCAAGAAGATTGTTCCAGATAACCAAAGGCCCGCCCTTGCTGGGGCAGCACCCTCTCAGACATGAGGGCAACTAAACCTCGGCGATCACGAGTAAATGATTCGTCAGCGTTCCAACGTGGAACGAAGGAAAAAAAATACCACTGGTCTGTTTGGTGATAGGCGCCTAAAACGACGGGCCAACAAGATTTGCCTTGGAGAGCTGCTTGCCAAACCCTTGGCAATTTTTGAAGTTGTTCAGATGACAATCCTTGATGCGCCACGCGTGGGGTGACGGACAACAAGAGAGCTGTGTTGGGAGGGATGGAAAACAGCGGACGAAATCCTAACCATAAAGCTAAAAGGATCCCGCAGGTCAGCAAGACAGCCGTGGCCGCCATGATCCATCCCAATCGTCGTGGATTAGGAAAGCGACCAACACTCATAATGGTACTGTCGGTTGATACCATGGGGACAGTATCACGCATCACTCATCACGCATCAAGTCCTAATGACGACCGGCAAAGCCACCTGATTTGCGATCGCGAGGTGGACGCTCTGGAGCGGCGCCTGGTTTGTACTGAGGATCCAAACGTTTGATGGAGAGGTTCAGGCGACCCATAGAATCAATTTCAAATACCAAAACCTTCACCATATCGCCGATTTTTACAACATCATCCACTTTAGCAACACGCGTTGGAGCAAGTTCACTGATATGTACCAGCCCTTCAACCTTGGGGAGAATTTCGACAAACGCACCAAAATCGAGAATACGTGTAACGCGTCCTTCAAAAACTTCTCCCGCTTTTACTTCACGCGTCAGCTGCTTAATCCACGCGACAGCTTTTTCCATGGATTCTGGATTCACGGCGGTCACCATGACCAATCCATCATCTTCGATATCGATCTGCACGTTGTGAGTCGCAATAATCTCGTTGATCACTTTTCCTCCTGGACCGATCACATCGCGAATACGCTCTGGATTGATGTGGAATGATTCGATGCGTGGCGCGTATGGGGACAGCTCTGCACGAGGCGTAGCGATTGTTTGCTCCATGACATCCAAAATTTCCATGCGTGCTTGCTTGGCTTGTTTGAATGTTTGTTCGACAACGCTCCACGGCAATCCGGACGTTTTTGTGTCCATTTGAATGGCAGTGATTCCATCGCGTGTACCGGCAATTTTAAAATCCATCCCACCAGCACCATCTTCTAGATCCTGAAGATCTGTGATCACTTGATAACGCCCGGTTTTTTCATCACTCGCCAAGCCCATGGCAATACCTGCGACAGGCGCCTGGATCGGCACACCAGCATCAAGAAGTGCGAGAGTTGATCCACAGGTTGCACCCATGGAACTTGAGCCATTTGAACCTAAAACTTCTGACACAACACGAATGGTATAGGGGAAGGTTTCCCGATCTGGGGTGACGGGCATGAGGGCACGTTCCGCCAGTGCACCATGACCAATTTCTCGGCGACCTGGGCCACGATTTCCTTTTGTTTCACCGACCGAATAGCTTGGAAAATTGTAGTGATGGAAATAACGCTTGGTCATTTGGTATTCCATCGTATCGAGCGTCTGCTCCATCCCTGGAGAGCCAAGGGTAACGGATGTCAGAACTTGGGTTGAGCCGCGCTGAAATAATCCAGAACCATGCGTACGCGGCATGACCCCAACGATCGCACCCAAATCACGAATTTGCGTGAGTGAGCGGCCATCGGCGCGCTTGCCCTCCTGCAAAATCTGATTGGTAATTTCTTCTTCCACAAATGCATCCACCACTTCTTCTGCGCGCTTGCGATTGTCTTTGCTGATTTGTAATTCTTGCAGATGACTGGCTAATTCTTTTTTCAAGCGCACGACCGCGGCTTTACGGTCCGTCTTTTGCTTGAGCGGTTCGGCAAATAATACATTCTTTTTTGTTTGCAAAAAAGCGCGGGCTTTTTCGTGCACCTCCTCAATCTCTTTCCGTTTTGCTGCCTCATCCTCATCCTTAGGCGCGCTTGGATCAATTTTTTTCTTTCCCACAGCTGCGACGACCTGGTTGATTAAATCGATGACTGGTCCAAGTTGCTGTAACGCAAACTTCATGGCTTCTAACATGACATCTTCTGGAATGCGCTTGGCGCCGGCTTCCACCATCAACGTCTTATCTGGAGTTCCTGCAACCACGAGATCCAGTTCCCCAAGATCTGTTTCTGCATACGTTGGCATGACGATAAAATTTCCATCTTTACGACCGATACGCACGGCGGCAATCGGTCCGGTCCAAGGAATATTAGAAATCGACAATGCACAAGAGGCGCCAATTAAACCTGGAATGTCCGCGTCGTTTTGTTGATCGTGTGAGAAAACCGTTGCCACGACTGCAACTTCATTGCGCAGAGCATCTGGGAACAATGGGCGAACCGCGCGATCGATCAAGCGGCCGGATAACACCGCTTCGTCTGTTGGACGGCCTTCTCGTTTAATAAAGCGTGAGCCTTTAATACGACCGGCCGCATACATACGCTCTTCAAAATCTACACTCAATGGAAAAAAATCAGCGCCTTCTTTTACTTCGCCCAGTGTCGCGGTACACAAAACCACCGTGTCACCGTAACGCACAACACAGGAACCGTTCGCTTGCTGTGCCAACTGACCAACGCTGATACTTAACGTTCGCCCTCCCCACTGAATGGAAAACTCCTTAGATGAAGCAATGGCCATAGATGAGATACAACTCATCCAGAAAAGAAAGCTGCCTTAGGCAACTCGGTTTCTCTGGACAAGTTCAATGAATAATAAGGTTATTTAATATGTAATTCTGATTTTTCGCAACCCTGAACCTTCTTCGTCAGATCCGCGGCGGCGATTGGTTTTAACGCGTGCTGGCTGAACCTCCTCAAGATCAGATGTGCCCTGATCTTCTGCATCGCGACGACCGCGGCCGTTGCGAATCAAAAATGTGTCTGGTTCAGAAGATAAATCCAAAAAGGTGTCGGCAATTTCACGCAAACGGCTATTGGTCGATTCACCAAACGCCGCGACTTCACACGCAACACCATGCGCGTGGAGATACTCGACCAAAGGACAAAAGTCGCCATCGCCGGTGACGAGAATCACCACATCAACATGCGGGGCGATTCCCACGGCGTCGATCGTCATGCCCACATCCCAGTCGGCTTTTTTGGCACCACTGGCAAATTCTTGCACATCTTTGATTTTAAGTTCGATCCCATTTTGTGTAAGCGCATCAAAAAAGGCTTGTTCCTCCCCTGTTTTGGATTTGGCAACATACGCCAAGGCACGAATCACGTGACGTCCACCAACCGCGGCTTCGACGAGCCCGGGGAAATTCACTCGTGCTCCATATAAATGCTTGGCCGAGTGGTACATGTTTTGCGTGTCAATAAAAACAGCCACGCGTTGTTCTGTCTTGAGAATCATATATTGTAAAAAAGACTGATGTTAATAAAATTTTCTTATGTAAATAGGATATCAAAAATTTTTGTTTTTGTCAAAAAGCAATCGGCGCCTACTCATCCTCCCCATGAGTAGGCGCCGCAGATAATCTGATCATCACTCCCTGAACTTGGCGGCGCTCGGGGCACGGATCCCCTGCGTTGCGTCGTGGAATTCTTCCCACGAGATAGGCAGAAATCCTCTACGCTCGAGCACCTTCTCGATCTTCTGCGCTCGCCAGGCTGGGTCTGTATCGTACACAGGAAAGGATTCCATCAGCATGGCGCGAGGAGCTCGGGGGTCGATCAACTGCCAACACCGAATGCCCGGCCAGGCGTAGATCGCGGCGTACAGCTCGTGTTCGCGAGAATGGAAAAACCCCTCCCCTCCTTCATCCCCCGCCTGCGCTCCTCCACCATCGCCCTGCAGTCCCGTGACCAGGCCTTCGGCATGAAATGCCTTGGCCCCCTGTTCCGTTGTCTGCTCTCCGCGTCGCTGTGCCAGGGAAACGTAGAGGGTTTGAATGTGATCCCAGGCGCGCTCCAGACTAAAGGCTTCTTCTGCTTGGTGCACGCGCTCCGTCACCCCGTAGATCGCGAGATCTTGCGCCACAGCCGTGTTGATACGCGCGCGATCGATATCGCGGAGAGGCAGGAGGCCAGCCTCCCACAGCTCCCCAAGAGCATACAACGGCTCAAGGTTGTTCTGGAAGTACTGAAGCACGCAGAATTCCGAATGGAACGAAACGGTCTCCCGCCGGGTCACCCCTCGCCGCTTGACGCTCGCGGGGACAAGCAAGCGGAAGCGGGTTTCATCGTAGAAGGGTCCTGCGAATTCCTCGCGAGTGTGGGCCTCATGGTATTCGGACGACAGACGCTGGATCAGTATAACCGAGAATTCAAGCTTGAGTAGCTTGTCCAACTGATCCTGCCTCACAGGGATTCCTCGCAATCCCTTTTGCACCTCCTTAAAGATGATTCTAAGCACCGGGTAACCTTCTCGCGTCTCAAGTTCCAGAGACGCGATTCGCGAACGCAGCTCCTCAGGTACCTCGAGGAGATGCGGCTTCGCCATTCGCAGAACGGCTCTTTTCACGGCGTCCTCCTCTCATGAACCAACAACACACAACCACGCGCGTGGCGTGGTTGTCAAAACTTTACCTTGTCTTTATATTTTGAGCTTCGACATCAACTCGTCGTATTCTTTCTGGTTCTCTCGTTTGAGATATTTCATCAAGCGGCGACGTTCTCCGACTTTCTTGATCAACCCGCGGCGGGAAGAGAAGTCCTTTTTGTGACCTTTTAAGTGTTCACTCAGATCTTTGATCTCTTCGGTCAAAATAGCGATCTGAACCTGTGGTGACCCCGTGTCTGTGGCGTGGGTCTTAAACTTATCAATAATCTTTTTCTTCTTGGCTGGATCCATCATAGAAGAGGTAAGCGCGTTCTGCAGTAGGCGTTAGGCTCATTCCTACCAGAGAGGCGTAGTTAGTATTAAGTGGCGTTACCCTATCATATAGATAGATAAAACACAACACCCCGACCGTGTGTATGGAGCAATATAAGTAAACCGAAAAGCTCCGTTCACCAGACTCGAGGATCGAGCGGTGAACGGACCAAAATTATGTCATTTCTGTGCTTAACAGATTTTGGCTAAGGTTAGACAACAGTCTATAAAAATGGGCTTAAATTAGCCATTTTTGCATTAAAATATTCTCTTAAACACTTGACGAAGAGGGTAAAAAGTGGTATAGTAATTTGATTTGAGAATGAGAAAGGAGACTCATTCAGATCGCCTTACAATTCAATGAAATCGCAGGGGGACCAACCAAGACGCTCCCCCGGCGTCTTTTCTGTTGAACGTTTTGGAGGAGAGAATCTTTTTGGAAGCCGAACACGGTTTTCCTAAAAGAAGAATTTTGAAATGACCGAATCCGGTTTCGACTGGAATCTCTCATGGAAAAATTCAGGATGCAGGCCCGCCCCCCGGTACTGTATTCACGCCTCCAAAACGTTCGACAGAAAAATAGTAAAACATGGCGTGCACCCAGGAAACGTGGAGGAGGAACTTGTCGGGAGCCGAACACGGTGATCTCGATAAGACGCAGACTGAAGTCAGATAAGATGGCTCACCCTGTCTCATCTGATCGGTAGGTCCGCACGAGCAAGCATTTGATCTCGGTCGAATCGCTTGCTCATCACCTCTACATTCCCTGGGTGGATAGCCCACAAAGAAAACGGGTTGCGGACGTGGTGTCCAAAAATCCAAGAATCTTCAACAAGGAGAGACGGATGGAAAAGCTCACGGGTAAGCCGCTCAAGGAGCAGTTGGAACTGCTCATCCTCGTCTGGAACCTGTTCCGCAGGATCGACAACGCCTGCCGGCAAGGGCTCCGGGTCATCAACGGCATGGGGCTGGATGACGCGGTCATGATCGGCCCCAAGTTCCTGGCCGAGCACATGCCGGCGGCTGGCTGGCTCGTCGAGCTCTTCGGAGACGGCGAGACGGTCATGACCAAGATCGCGAAGCTCAACGCGCTCGGGCCCGAGTCCACGGTCAAGCAGGTGCGCAAGGTCCTGTCCGACGTGCTCGACTTCACGACCCAGTCCGTCATGGGCTGGGTGAAGTCCGAGAGCGTCGAGGCCGGGCTCACGATCACCGACGCGGACTTCAGAGCTGCGCTCGCTCGCCCCAACGATCGTGGTTCGTTCTTCAAGCGCCTCGAGAACCGGCTCCGCTTCAACAACATGGAGCGGATCCGGATCGAGAAGAAGGAGAAGGCGGCGGCCCACGAGCGCGACAGGCGGGCCGAGCTCGAGCGGCTGCGTGGCGAGATCAACGAGTGCCTCTCCCAGCTCGGCTTCGGAATGCTGCCGGTGCGTGAGTGCGGGAGCCTCAAGGAGGTCGAGGTCGCGATCACGGACTACACCGCCCAACTCGCCCGCTACGACGCCCGACTGAAGAAGCGGCGGCGTGGCAACGAGTCGCAGGCGGCCTGACGAACGTCAACGCACCATCAACCGAACCCCGCTAGGGAGGGCAGCGGGGGCGCTCAGCGCGGGAGTTGATATCGACATGAAACACTGACCTGTGCGGGGAAGCCACTCTGGTTCCCCGCCTCGTCTCCACTCGTTGAGTCACTCGACGAATGATAGATGTAAAAAATCACCCCATCGGTGATTTTTTATTTCTCCCACTTGACCTGCGAAGGGTGGCCACATGTTTAAAGATAGCTCATTGCGACAGCGGGAGGAGAGAGTTTACCCCACTTCACTCACGAGATCGTGAGTTCCGCGAGGCACCGCTTTCGAAAAAAGCCAGGACACGTACCGCCCCCTCGCAAGTCACGAGGGACAACTTACAAACAATAATTCATTTTTTTGATGTCGTCAATCATGTATTCATGAGTGTCGTGGTCAACCTACGGCAATACAGCCGTGGTCGAGACTCCAGTGAGTGACGGAAGCTGTCGATCATAGACAACGTGTCGGGTCACGACCGCCTCTTCACTATGCCGCTTACGAGCCGAAACGGTGATCATGGTTGTCCCTCGCGGGATATCTAGAACCAAATGAAATTTTCCGCTCGGTTCCACGATCGCCTCGCGCCCGTTCACTACCACACGTGATTCAGGGCTAGTTTTGCCTAATACTTGCACCAAGGGCTGTTCCAGTCGCGCACCGTCTGCAGGGGTCTCAATAGAAATGGGTGGGGCAGAAAAAATTCCGTGTGTTTCGCGATAGACATATCCTCCTAAAACCAATACAAAGACAAAAAAACCAATGAGCGCAATGAGGCGAGAACCGACCGTCAGATCCAAAAACCGCACTTTAGCCGGTCTTGGTACACAGATATTATCCTCCCGTTTTAGAGACAGCTCCTGCAAACCCTGATGGTATTTTTCGATAAAATATTTTTCGTTGCCCCCAAAAAATTTTACATAAGAACGGAGCATGCGCTCGGCATATGCAAGATCGCCGATCTCGCTCCATTGCTCCGCCTCTAGGCTTGCGATAAAGGATTCCGTCAGTTTTGTTTGACGTGATGCTTCTTTTCTATCCCAACCGACTCGCTCACGCAATTCAATCAAATCCGGACCAAGATGGTGTGTGTGATTTATGGATTTGCGGACGAAAGGCATAAAGTTTTACATCACGTATCCTGCATCGTCTCATCTTCCTCTGATTCTTCCCTTTCCTCCTCGCTTACTTGTGCCGGGGCAGGAATCTGATCCATCCCTTTAGTAAATTCTACTTTCAAAATTTCGCGTGGCTTGGCGCCGTCGCCAGGACCGATAAAGCCCTCTTGTTCCAAAAGATCGAGTAAGCGTGCGGCTCTTGCATATCCTACCTTGAGTCGCCGTTGGAGCAAAGAGGCGGACGCCTTCCCGGCACGGATAATTTCTTCTTTCGCCTCTGGAATCAGTGGATCATAATCATCATCTCCTCCTCCGCCAGATAACACCGTACCACTCCGATCCCGCTCAACAACGGTCGTATCATATTCTGCCGGATCATATTTAGATTTAATAAACTCTACCACGCGCACAATCTCTGCTTCGGAAACAAACGAGCCCTGAATACGTTTGGGGGTAGCCATTTCCGCCGTAGACAGCAACATGTCTCCACGACCCAACAAGCGATCCGCGCCCTGTTGATCCAAAATCGTGCGCGAATCCATCTGAGAAGCGACCGCAAACGCGATGCGTGCTGGTACGTTGGCTTTGATCAACCCCGTGATCACGTCAACTGATGGTCGTTGAGTGGCCAATACCAAGTGAATGCCAACGGCACGCGACATTTGGGCCAAACGCACGATTGGACCTTCTACCTCTGCGCGAGACGATGCCATGAGATCAGCCAGCTCATCAATAAGAAAAACCAAGTGTGGCATTTTGTCTTGGACACGGGCGTTATAACTGGCTAAATCACGTGCACCAAATTTCGCAAGCAAATCATAGCGTCGATCCATTTCACGCAAGGCCCATTTGAGTGCATTCACCGTCTCAGGAACTTTGGTAATCACCGGTGTCACCAGATGAGGGATGCCATTATACACTTGGAGTTCCACGCGTTTTGGATCAACCATGATGAACTTACATTCGTCCGGTCCATTCGCATACAGGAATGACATAATGACGGTATTCAAACACACAGATTTTCCAGAACCGGTCGCACCTGCCACGAGCAAATGCGGCATCTTTCCTAAATCCGCCACCCAAGGCTTACCCGACACATCCTTGCCCAGTGAGAACGTGAGATTACCACGTCGGTCGCGAAACTCTCTTGATTCTAAAATCTCGCGCAAACCGACGGTTGCTACGGACTGATTGGGGACTTCCAGACCAACGAGGGATTTTCCCGGAATAGGCGCCTCAATACGAATCGGATGAGCAGCTAGAGCAAGCGCCAAATCGTTATGCAATCCCGTGATTCGACTCAGCTTGATTCCATCAGATGGCTTGAGGGTAAATTGCGTAACCGTTGGCCCAACAGAAACCTCCCCCATCTCAACCGGAATACCAAATTTATCAAGCGTGCGGCGGATCACCTCCCGATTATGGTTGATATCACCGGAGGTTGGGCGCTGATCGCGGCGCTCTAAAAGCTCGAGTGGAATCTCAATCCGAGGATAGCGTTTTTTAGGCTTTGGGGGTGGTTCATGAGCCTCTTCTTCTCTTTCCCCCTCTCCTTCCCCTTCTGCTATTTCCTCTTCTCCTTCTTTTTCTTCTCCTGATCCATCCTCCACGGTTTGCGTCCGCACGTTCAATGGCGGTTGTCCTTCATCGGTCACTCCTAGAGCCGCTCGTGCCTTGCGCTCTCGATACGTATTAAATGGCCAGACCATCGCGCGCACGATCCAGGCAATCATTTTTCCGATCCAGCGAAAAACAAACAACACCTCTGATAGTCCTGCATTAAACACCAAAAGCAATGAAACGATAAAAAGGGCTGTCGTGATCGTCACGACCCCCGCCAACCCCAGCATGTGCATCAGTGGAACAGCGATCGACTCTCCAAGCTTTCCCCCAGCGACTCGCAGAGCATTAGCATCAATCACACCACCTGACGGAAACGTAATCGCATGAACGAGAGGGTTGAGGGTCAAGAAAAACAAGATAAAGCCAATCGTGTTGGTGATGCGTAGCGGTAATCGATCTGGGGACAAAAAGTGATACCCCCAAGCAGCCAAAACAAAGGGGACAATAATTTTATCCCAACCAAACACAGAAGAAATTCCGTCATTAATCGCCTGGCCAAACGCTCCTCCTATATCAAAAATGCTCAACAACAGTAAAACGGCGACGGCAAATAAGAACACAACCACGATCCCCCGACGGGTATCTGGGTCCAGATGTGCATCAAACGATCTTCGGCGACGACGAGCCATGAGAAAACTCTCCTGAGTTTATCAGATTTATGGTTCTGCTGGAACCTCTGCATCCTCTTCTTCGTGCGCCTTGTTTACCGCGACCGGTGCTCCGTCTGCTTCACGTCTCTGCCACTCTGCCAACGACTTCTCGCGAATTTCTTTCATGAGCTCTGGGCGTTCACGTAGAGTTGCTTTGGCATTTTCACGACCTACGCCTAATTTTTCTGACCCATAACTATAGGAAGCTCCGGCCTTGTTTACGACCCCGAGTTCCACGCCTGTGTCGAGCAGATCTCCGGCCAATGAAATCCCCTCGTTATACATGATGTCAAACTCACAGGTACGGAATGGTGCCGCCACTTTATTCTTCACAATCTTGGTCTTCACGCGGTTGCCGATGATCTTTTCACCCATCTTAATCTGAGCTGATCGGCGAACTTCCACGCGCACTGACGAATAAAACTTCAGGGCGTTTCCACCGGTGGTTGTTTCTGGATTCCCGAACACGATCCCAATCTTCATGCGGATTTGGTTGATAAAAATGACGGTCGTTTTGGAACGCGAAACAATGCTCGTAAGCTTGCGCAGAGCCTGACTCATCAAGCGCGCTTGCAATCCCATGTGCTGATCACCCATCTCTCCTTCAATTTCTGCTTTCGGTGTTAACGCCGCCACCGAGTCCACAACGATTACGTCAACCGCATTTGATCGGACCAGAGTTTCGACTACATCCAGTGCTTGCTCGCCATTGTCCGGTTGTGAAATCAGCATCTCTTCCACATTGACTCCGATCTTTTTGGCGTACTCTGGATCAAGCGCGTGCTCCGCATCCACAAAAGCGGCGACCCCTCCCATTTTTTGGGCTTCCGCAATGATATGTTGCGCAAGGGTCGTCTTTCCAGAAGATTCCGGTCCATACACCTCAATAATACGCCCACGCGGAACACCAAAAACTCCCAACGCAAGATCAAGAGATAGACAACCCGTTGGAATGGCTTCGATCTGCATCTTGCGCGCTTCGCCCAGTCGCATGATGGAGCCTTCTCCAAATTTTTCTTTAATTTGATCAATCGCTCCTTGCACCGCCAAGCGACGTCCGTCGCGTTCATCGATTTTCTTTCCCATAGTGTTTTAATGTTTTTATGATGACTGTTCTATTTTAGTTCGATATGCACTTTAGCATAGGCCCGCTCTGTTCGATAGATATCGTCAAGAGAGAGGACGCCCTCCGGCAAAAACCGGAGGGCGAAAAAGGTGGGATCAGAGCAGACTGTGCCGGTCCTGTTGACCAACAGCCTGGCAGGGAAGCCCGGCGGCTCCGCCCTGATAGATGAGGAGATTCTTACTCAAGTTTGAGATGCGCCACTCGACGCCAGAGGTTGGGGTACATCGGTTGGGCGCATTGCCCACGGTCCCGAGCTGACCCTGATCACCCCAATTTGGATGCGCCTGTGAAAAAAACGAGCCGACGAACAGGTCGAGACGGTCACTTAAATCACAGCGGCGCCAACCTTGACCCATGTCTTGCATGAGGACACTCCCTGTGTTCGAGCAGTTCATGGGCGTCCACCACTTGTCACGCAAGCGATAAGGTTCGCTCGCCTGCCAAGATGGATCATGCACCCGGAACTCGTAGCGCCAGGTATCGGGTTCTGCTCGGGCCAGATCTGCTGAGGGCTTGATCATGTCCACGGGTGGAGAAAACAGATCGGCCCAGGTGCGGAAATCCCAGAACGGAACGATGGATGACAGGTCTTGCAGGGTGTTGAGATCTGCCGGCGACTCGTCCACAGACAGGTCTTGCGATGATCCAAGATCACGATGGATTGAGCCCATATACGCGCACTCGCTGACCATGCGCGGAGTGATCACGGCTTCATCTTGATAGCCTGCGGCCTTGAGCGAGCCTGGTTCCAATTCCTGGATCCATTCCGGTCTGTAACCGAGAGCGGTGAATGTCGCCCAGTCGTAGATCGGGCGGCGCGCTCCATTGGAGATAACCGAGATTTCGCTCGAACCCTTGATCTTGATCAGCGATCCTTCACGAAACAGGAGCGGACCAAGATCCTGGTAGCTCGCGATGAAGCTCTGGCGTTCCTGCGGTGAGCGTTGAACGATCTCGCTCGCCTTCCAACCCCACGAACGAAGCGCGGGATGAGAGACAAACCAGCCGCGAGCAGGTGACGGCGCTTCGCGCACTTGGTAGATCGTGTCGCTATCGCTGAATTGTACGAGACGGGCCGCAGGCCACTCGGGCTCGCGCTTGGAGCCATGGCGGTAGCACGTAAGCTCTTCGTCCGAGACCGAGATCGCGCGCTCGGTCAGTCGCTCTGCCACCGCATCCTGCACCGGAAGCCAATGCAGTTCGTCCTGTGTGCCCACGACATAGTAGTCGAGCGACTGCTGACGCAAGAGTACGGTCCCCGGAGGATGCCAGACGGCCTTGATCCCCTTGGTCATGAGGTCGGACAGGAACACCTTGGGATCCGCGAACCAATGGCGCTGAGTGGGCGTTGTGTCATACCCGCGGAACCAGCTCTTGTCCGCGCGCTCTGCTTCCACCTGGCTCTGCAGTCGGATACCCAGATGCAGGTGCTCGTCTCCATCGCCATTGTCCGATGCGTTCTCGATGTACCCAATCACATCCTCTGGATTCACCACGTCGCCAAACTTCCAGGGCAAGAGGTCGTTTTTGGCAAACCAGCGCGGGCGCAGGTGACCATAGATCGAGAGGAAATGTTTGACTGGGACGACGTCTCCCGCGCCGTTACGCATCATGCGCATCTCCGGGAGCTCGTGCTCGATCACGACCACGAGCGTCCCGTAGCCCTGCGCCGGCCGGTACACCCGGATAACACCGCACCCGATCGGGTGCACGGCCTGTGCTTCTGACAATTGAATGTCGCGGCCCAGGTGGTTACCGTCGCTCAGAAACCCGCGATCTCGATAGAGCTCCGCAAAGTCGGTCGCCGTGGTCGGAAAGCGCGGGAGCGCCACCTTGCACGGGAGGCTGAGCGGGGCCATCCGCTCGACCTCGTCCGTGTGGGACTCCTCCTTGCGGCAACCGGCCGGTAAAAGGAGTCCCATGAAAATGAGGAAGAACACGAGTTTGAAAATCCGGATCAGGAGCTGACGCATCGGAACCTCCGTGCGGAACAAGTCAGTTCATCATCACTCACCATGAGTGGGAAGACCTACTTGTGCGTTCGCTACGCGTTTCGAACGCAATGAGTTGGTCTTCTGGCAAGAAAGGGGGTGAGAGGAAAAGTGATCACCCCCTTCGTGCGCCTTACATCCAACACACATTAAGAGGACGGGTTGCGTCCAGCAGAACATGACATCATGTCTCTGATCATCTCTGCTCCAAAATGGTGGGAAAAGGAAATGAACAACACCACTGGTCGGACAAACGATGGCATCCTAGCGTGAGCCAAGATGTGGTTACATGGCCAGCTGAGCTGGCCGTGCGAGGCCGAGAACTCCTCACATAAACCCATTTGTGTTTTGCTGTCGATTTACTCTTTTCACCTTGCTTCCAGGATAAAATTTCTACGCAAGAGGTCAAAATATTTTGTTATTGGATACAAAAGACCATTGACGAGTTGACAGTTGGTTCTTCAAAAAACCTCACACCTAAACCCTGACACCTAAAACCTCGCCTTGTTCATCCATCCCAACATTGACGAAAAAATTATGGACGTTTTGTGGATAACTTTTTCCACACGAGAATCAATCCGGTGTAGATAACGACCAACATCCAGAATGGAAGGGTGAGTTTGGACCAGACACCAATCGGGATAAAATCAGGAAAGCGCGCGATCCATAAAACCGCCTCAAGAAAGCCGCGCGCAGACAACACAATCCATTCGTGCGGAATGATCAGCGCCATGAGGCCCACGCCCATAATCCATGGAATGAGGGAGAGCACCAACAAGCTTGTGATCAACCCCCACAACGTCATCTGCCCAAAGGCCCACATGGAATACGGAACGGTCATGATCGTGGCGCCGACCGTCGAGGCAATCAGTTCTTGGAGCGACTTCCAGACATGTTTTGCCTTGAGCCAGGATTGGATGAGCGGACTCCAACTCAACAATCCCCACATGGCGAGGAAGGAGAGAGCAAAACTCGCATCAAATATCAGTGCCCAGGGTTTCCAGAAGGTGAACACAACGGCGGCAATAAGAAGAAGACGCGAAGGACGCGGGATGCGACCAACCACGGGTGCAAGCTCAACCAACCAACCCATAATCGCGGCGCGGATCACGGAAGCAGATGGATCGACAAATAACGTGAAGGCGATGATGGCAAGTGTGACACCGACAAAGGCGCTGCGGCGGGGTAAGCGGAGGAGCAACAAGAAGCGCATGACAAATACGACGATGATCGTGATATTAGAACCGGAAACGGCAACGATATGCAGGAGACCGGCTCGGCGAAAACGATCTTTGAGCTCCTTAGAAAAGCTCTTTTCTCCATAGATAATGCCGGTGAGAAGAGATGACTCATCTTGAGAAAAATGCTCGCGCGAGGTTTTAGTAAAATCACGCCTCAATCTGCCCAACCAATGGCGCGGATCCAGATGGTTGGCCGTCGTAACAGCAGTCGACGCATATGCCAGCCCCTTGGGAGAAAATGGGATTAGCCCTCGGGGCATACTGGGTTGCGCCATAGAAAAACGCCACACGCCAAATAGGAGAACGATGAGACACAGTGTGATCGCGCGGATCCAGGGCTCCTTCCAATAAAACGATAAAAAGAAAACGCACACGATGATCGCGAGCGTTAATCCCATCATACTGAGGTGACTTTCTGGAGATAGACTATGCACCAGTACCCCCACCAAAAAAGCCGCGCCCATCCATCCTGCCAGAGACGCGAGCGTGCGGGGAGGCTCTAAGGTCATAGACGTTCTTGCATAACATAAAACAGGGTCTTCATGGTTTTGGCAATGAGGGGGCTGGTGATCACCGTGGCGAAATAAGGTTCTTGGAGCGTGATGAGAGCCGTGTGATCATTCCAAATCAACATATCTGTTGAGATGTCGTCGAATTTTTCTGGTAAATATTTTTCATCGTACAGCCCTTTCAACGTTTCGCGCATAAATGGACCGCTCTTTTCTTTTGAGTCGCTGGTCAAAATGTCGTGAAATATTATATTACGTTTTTTAGCTTCTGCGACATATTTTTTAAAATAATCACTCATAACTTCATTTAATGTTTTTGTCGATCCAATGCCGAAAATTTCTCGTGCCTCGAGCGACAACCAATACACTTCCTTGACCTGCTCGAGACCATCGTAAAAACGAATCTTCGGTTTGTGTTCTTGCGTGGTATAGAGCGCCCGCAAATCGGGCAGCATCCGACTGACCGCCTCTCGCTGTACTTCGATCGAGCGAAACAGTGCTTCGGGGTCACTCGCGAAATAGGCGATCCGCTTTCCTCTCCCCGCTTCCGGCCGAATCAATCCTTTATGTTCCAGGGTTTGCAAAATATGATAGCCGTTTGTTCTCAAAATTCCTGTCCCTTTGGCGATTTGTGGAGGTGTAGAAACCCCATTTTCCAATAAATAGAGATAAACCGCTGCTTCGGTTTTCGTAAGCCCAATGGCCCGTAAGTCGTCTTGCAGTGTCATATTGTCAAAATGAACTATACCATTTTTTACTAAAATAGTCAATTTTTGCTTATTTTGTATGTTTTTTTAGTATTCCTACCATTGAAATTATCTCCACTTTGTGGCATTATATTCTATTCGGAAGATGAGGGGGAACAAGGGACCTTCAAACAAAAAACAGCTCTTCTATGAGCAGGAAGGTGACCAACGATGAACACACGAGAGAGGGTTGAGTGGTTGCTCGCCTCGGCACTGATCTGTCCTAAGGGAAAAACTTATAAAACATCTCACTGCTTCAGGTGCCGTTTCGACCGCGACCACTCCGCCATAAAATCCAGACATGCGGAGATGTTGGCACTCGGACTAAAAATGTTGGGGGTACAGGATGGCACCTACCAAATGTTCGTGCTGAAAACGTCCGGATGGCAGGTGAGTTTTTGGGGGAGGGCGGCAGGCGAGTGCGGCCTATGGAATAAATGGGATCCTGACTGGGATAGGTTCATTGAGGAGGTTGTCTCACTCATCGATGGGCCTGAGGGGACAAAAAAGTAAGCTTAACGCGGTTCTTGTCAAAGCATTCGACATGAACCGCGCTCTACTAGAGATTCCGATTGATCGGAACTTCTAGCAGAGTATGAACAACGCAAAAAATTTATTTCAAGAACTAGAAGCGTCCATGAATCAACACCCCTTCTTAGCGGCTAACCCTGTTTTGAAGTTGATTGAAAACAATCAAATCGATGTGGCTCGCACCACGCATACATTGGCGCAGTATTCTATTTTGCCAGCCAAGATTGTGGAATTGCTGGCGCGTTGTCGTAAACGGGTTGAGATGTGGCCAGACGTCTACAATGAATTGTCTGTTAATATTGGGGAGGAGTTGGGATCGAAAACCGGAGGAATTACGCACTATCGGATTCTTTTGAGACGCCTCAAAGAGGAGTTGGGGGCGGATTTTGAAAATGCCATCTCTAGTCCTGCGACCAAATTGTTTCTCGATGAATTATTCTCTGCTATCGCGAGCAAAAGCCCATCGTTCGTCGCTGGTATTGCGTATGCGCTAGAGGATAGTGCGACACCGGAGTTGTTGCGTGTCGCGCCGATGGTGAATGCATTTGCAAAGCTCATTGATCAACCACTGCCTATACGCGAGGAAACACTCGAGGGCAAGGGAATGCCCATCAAAGTCAGTACGCCAGAAGAGGGCTCAGCGCTCACCTTAGACGACTTCTGGAGCATGCATGTACTGGATTTTGAGCCGGGTCACCGTGATCGTCTGGCAGAAGCTCTCGAGAAACATCTCGACCAACATTCCCAAGAGACGCTTGAATTCCGACACGGCTTTGAATTCGTATTAACCGAAATGGATAAATGGTGGGAAGCACTGGCAACCGAAGATACAAAACAACCAGCTTAAGCTGGTTGTTTTCTTACGCATTCACGCGGAAATAACACACGTCGCCGTCATTTATAATATAATCCTTACCTTCAATACGTGTAAGGCCTTTTGCGCGACAGCCAGCCTCGCCGCCGTTATCTAAATAATCTTTCCAATTGGTGACTTCCACACGAATAAAGTTCTTTTCAAAATCTCCGTGGATCTTGCCGGCGGCTTGCGGGGCTTTGGACCCTTTTTTAACGGTCCACGCACGCGCCTCGTCAGGTCCACTGGTCAAAAAAGTGATCAGACCGAGCACGTCGTAGGCCTCTTTAATCAATTGATCGAGGCCCGACTCTTTTAAACCCATGGTTTCGAGATATTCTCGTTTTTCATCAACGTTCATCGAACTCAGCTCAACTTCCATTTTGACACAGACCGGGACAAGTCGACCCTTCAACCCTTCGACGCGTGACTTCCATGATCCATCTTGAATCTGGCTCTCGCTCACATTTACGACATAGAGCATGGGCTTGAGTGTGAGCAAACTGAGTTGCTTCAAATCCGCAAATTCTTCATCATTCCACTCCCCATCGCGTAACATTTTTCCGGCATTCACCATCTCAATCGCTTTCTTAAAGGTAGCGATCTCACGTTCGAGCTGTTTTGTCATCCCTGATTTTGCTTGCTTCTCCGCTGTTTGCAATCGCTTTGTCAAAACATCGAGATCCGCGATCGCAAGCTCTGTGTTAATCGTCTCTGCATCACGTGCGGGGTTCACGGATCCATCCACGTGCAGAACATTTGCATCATCAAACGCACGCACGACTTGTGCGATCGCATCTGTTTCACGGATGTTGGCCAGAAATTTATTTCCTAACCCTTGTCCCTCACTCGCCCCTTTAACTAACCCGGCAATATCCACAAATTCAATCACCGTTGGGACGACTTTGGCGCTTTTATCAAAAACGGCAAGTTTCTGTAACCGCTCATCCGGAACTTCCACTACTCCAACGTTTGGATCAATCGTGCAAAATGGATAGTTGGCACAATCCACCTGCTTCTTGGTAATCGCCGAAAACAACGTGGATTTCCCCACGTTCGGCAAACCGACAATCCCTATTTGCAGAGCCATACAAGTCGCGTCATACTAGCGGTGATTTACTCTTTTAGCAAGCCCCTATGGAACCAAAATTATTCGTCGCGACCAAGGCCTTCATCGTTCATGATGGCAAGGTACTCGTGCTACGAGAGTCAAACCAATACCAAGATGGTTCAAGTGCGGGTCAGTGCGATTGAAAATATCCATCCGGCGTTCGAGGCTTACTTAGCATCCAAAAAATAGGGCCTGCGTGCGGTTGACGATTTGAGTGTTTTCCCCTACACTCGCGAACCTCATACACGTTGTTAGGCGATAGTTGTGTTGACTTTTCTACACTTAAAAGACCATTGAATCCAATAGTTTTTCAAGGTCGGCTTCTTGTTTAGGCGAACCGACGATATGCAAATTATATGCGGTTCCATTGATGACGACATTTGGCATGAAATAATCGAGCGGTGTGATGCGCTTTTGTGACAGTGGTTCTACAAAATCTCGATTTACTTTAAGTACTTGCTTGCCATTTACAGTGAGCTTTTGAGCGGTGGCGTTTTCATCTGGAAAAAGTTGAGCGAGCTTGGTTTCACTCTTGCTAAAATCTAGCGCTTCCCAATCTATTACCGGAGGAACATCGCTGTCCCCGAGTTTTTGAAAGTCGAGTGTTGAATAACTGATAAGCGGGCTATTATTTACCGACTTAGAAAAACTAACATAGTAGACTGTACCTTTTCGGGCTTTTGGACTAATGCTAGTTTCCTCTAATGTAGTAGTGCCCCAGGGGGTTTTATAGCAGAAGAACAGCGATGTTTTGCTATTTGAGAACGGTGTCCAAGAAGCACCTAACTTACTGCAATCGGCAAGTGAGCGAGCTTCTTGCCCTTGGTTGACTTGTTGTGTTGGGGCAGGTTGAGCTTGTTTGTTTTGCCACAAGTAGACGCCACCACCTACAATGACTGCTACTATAACCGCTGTCACAACGATTGTTGACCCTTTGGTTTGACCCATAAAGTTTATGGTTAAGAATTCATGATAGTTTATACCGAAAGAAAAATCGGCACAATTTCGCCTAACTACCTTTATCTGACTAGCGGTCAAATTGGTTAAAGGAATCAAACCAATACCAAGATGGTTCAAGTGCGGGTCAGTGCGATTGAAAATATCCATCCGGCGTTCGAGGCTTACTTAGCATCCAAAAAATAGGACCTGCGTGCGGTTGACGATTTGAGTGTTTTCCCCTACACTCGCGAAATCTATGCCAGATATTATCGTGACCAATCTACCTCAAGCCAAGACCAAAATTGAATTTACGGTCTCACCGGAAGAGGCAAAACCTTATCTCGATGAGGCGGTGAAAGATTTAACAACGGCCAAACCCATCGCGGGCTTCCGTCCGGGTAAGGCAACATATGACGATGCCAAACGTGAATTTGGCGAGATGCGTATTTGGGAGACAGCCCTCGAACGGTTAGTGCGTGCGCAATATGTAAAAACCATTTTGGATAAAGGGATTGATACGGTTGGTTCACCAGAGATTTCTGTTGACCAACTGACCCCAGGACAAGCAATCAAATTTACGGTCATCGCACCAATCGCGCCTCAAGTGACCAATTTTGCTGATCTCACAACCTGCAAGGTAAAAACGAAGGAGATTGCGGTTGGTGATAAGGAGGTTGATAATGCAATTGAGCAGATGCGAAAAATGCGCCGCTCAGAAGCTCGTGTAGATCGACCGGCTACTATGGAAGATTTGATCGTCATTGATCTTGAGATGAAAAAGGATCATGTCTTGCTTGAGGGCGGAAGCGGCAAAGACTATCGCGTGTATTTAAGTGAAGATCACTACATCCCAGGCTTTAACAAACAAATGGAAGGGATTAAGGCGGGTGAAGAACGAACGTTTTCCCTCCCCTTTCCAGATGAACATTTTCAAAAACACTTGGCAGGGCAAACCGTTGACTTCACTGCCAAAGCAACCAGTGTGTTCGAATTACAACTTCCAGAGGCGAATGATGAGTTTGCGAAAGGTGTTGGAATCGACACGATTCAAGCTCTGCGCGATAAACTAAAAGAAAATTTAACGATGGAACAAAAATCTCGCTCTAAAGAAGCGGCGGAAATCGAGATGCTGGAAAAACTGGTTGATGCTTCAACGTTCAGCGAGGTTCCGGATTTGCTTGTGAATGAAGAGGTGCGCCGCATGTTAGCGGAACTTGAACAGGGGGTGGAAGAACAAGGGATGAAATGGGCGGACTATCTCTCGTCCATCAAAAAAACCGTTGATGAATTAAAGTTGGATTTTGCCGCACAGGCCTTGCGTCGCATTAAAACCGCGGTGTTGATTAAAGCATTAGCTCAACGAGAAAAAATATCTGTCACGGAAGAAGAATTGGATAAGGAAGTTGACCACATTTTGGAGAGCCTCCGTGCTGATGACAAACAAACCCGCGAACGGGTAAGTTCGCCTGAGTATCGCGAGTATCTATCCATTCAAATACGAAATCGAAAAACGTTGGAATGGTTACGAAAAGAGTGTATTGTGTAGGAATGTTTTTTGGGGCGCACGTGTCGGTCGCAGGAGGGGTGCAAAATGCCCCTCTTAATGCTGCCAAAATTGGTTGCGAGGTGTTCCAATTTTTCTCTCGATCTCCGCAAGGAGGGCCGGCGCCCAAATTGACCAGTGAAAATGTCGAGGCGTTTTTGAAAAGCTGTAAAGAACTCGACATGAGAGAGTGGGTGATTCATACGCCTTACTATATTAATTTCGCGAGCGGTGAGGAACGAACACGAAAAAATTCGGTTCGGATCGTTCGCGAAGAACTGGAACGAGGGACCACTCTCAATGCAAAATATGTCATGTTCCATCCGGGAAGCGCAAAAGATGTGGGCAAAGACAAGGCGCGTAAATTCGTGATTGATGGGATTAAACATATTTATGATAAGTATAGTGGAGCCTGCGAGCTCCTCATTGAGATTTCGGCGGGGGCCGGCATGGTGATCGGAGATACGTTTGAAGAAATTGCGGAATTGATCGAGGGGGTAGGTCATCCAAAACTCGGGGTGTGTTTTGATACGCAACACGCTTTTGCCAGCGGATATGATCTCCGAACAAAAGAGGCGGTTGAGGAGACTTTTAAAAAATTCGACAAAATCATCGGCCTCAAAAAACTTAAAATGAGTCATTGCAACGATTCAAAGGTGGAACTCGCGGGCCATCGAGACAGGCACGAGCATTTAGGCGAGGGGCACATCGGTTTAAAAGGGTTTGATGCCATCGTCAACCATCCAAAGCTCAAACACATGAATCTGTATCTGGAAACGGAGCATGATAAAGTTGTGGAAGATTTGAAGAAATTGAAGAAGATGCGTGAAGGCAAGTAATGAGTAATAAGTAATGAGTAATGTATGAATGTCCTGGAATCCATCCGGCAAACCCTCCAACAACACAACATCCCCTTTCACGAGTCCCACCACGAAGCCACACCAACATCCGCTGACTCAGCGCGCATTCGTGGGGTGTCTTTGAAGATTGGTGGCAAAGCGCTGGTGTTAAAAATTGGCGATCAGTTCAAGTT